>JBCBRF010000001.1:0-70032 GCA_039819865.1 Pseudomonadota bacterium
AGGATCGAGCTCTTGCCGGACCCGCTTCGGCCCCGGATCGCCACCACCTCCCCGGGCCGGGCGGCGAGGGTGAGCCGGGGCGACAGCGGACCGCCCGGGCGACGAACGGCGACGCGGGACAGACGAAGCGCGGGCGCCCGGGGCGCGATGGGCGGCGGCGCCAGCGCATGAGCGTCCTCGTCCGCTTCATCCGGCGCCGCGTTCAGGAGCGGGGAGAGGCGGCGATCGGAGAGGTGGGTGCGTCCGCGGTCGAGCGCGGCGCGCCGAAGCGGCGTGGCGAGCTCGCCCAGCGCCAAGGTCGCGAGCGCCGCCGCCGCCGCATAGAGCGGGGTCAACGCGCCAAGCGCGTCCCGCTGCAACGCCGTCGCGAGAAAGACGGCGGCCGCGGCCCCTTGCGTCGCGATGGCGAACCAGGCGCCGGCGCGCCGCTCCGAGCGATGCAGCCGGGCCGCAGCGCGCGCCGCCCGGGCGCCCGCGTCGAGCGCGCGCGCCCGCTGCTCTTCAAGCCGTCCGGCCATCGCCCAAACGGGTTGCGCGGCGGCGAGGTCGATCGCGCGGACCCGCACCGCGTCGATCGCGGCGGCGCGGCGACGCGCCTCGACCCGGCCGGTCGCGGCGCTGACGCGGGTTGCGGCGAGGGCGATCAGCAGGGGCGAGACGGCGGCCGCGGACGCGATCGGGCCGACCCACCAGAACAGCGCCGCTCCTAGCGCCAGGCTTGCGCCGGTCATGGTCAGCGTGGGCAGAAGCAAACGCAGATAGAGGCCGTCCAGCGCGTCGACGTCGGCCGTCAGGCGCCCGAGGGCGACGCCCTTTCGCAGCCGCTCGATCCGATCCCAGGGCTGGGCCGCGAGCGCCCGAAACAAGCGCCCGCGAAGCTCCGCCAGGAAGCGAAACGTAACGTCGTGCGTGGTCATACGCTCGGCGTATCGAGCGATCGTGCGGACCCCGGCCAGTATCCGCACGGCGAGACCGGCGCCCACGGCGCCGCCGGCCAGAAGCGCCGCCAAGGCCGCATCGTCTCGGGCCTCGGCCGTCATGCCAGCCCCGACGATCAGCCAACCCGCGGCGCCGAGAAGCCCGGCGCTCGCCCCCGCGGCGAGAAGCGCCAGACCGAGCCCGAGCAGCGCGCGCGCCCGCCGGCCGCGCCAGAACAGCGCCGCGACGCCGCCGGGCGCGGCCGGGCCGCGCCGCCCTTGTCTCGAGCGCATCCCGTTCATGGCGCGACTCCCGTTGGCTCGCCTCCCGTCGGCGCGCCTTCCGTTGGCGCGGCGCGGCCGAGGTCGATCACTCGGTCCATGCGGTCGAGAAGCGTCGGGTCATGGCTCGCGACGATCAAAGTGCGACCCTCGGCGATCCGGGTCAGACCGTCGATCACCGCCTCTCGGGTGTCGGCGTCGAGATCCGCCGTGGGCTCGTCCGCCAACAGAACGTCCCGGTCCGCATAGGCGAGACGGGCCAGCGCGACGCGACGGGCCTCCCCCCCCGAGAGGCCGACGCCGGTCTCCCCGATCGGGCGGGCGAGCCCGTAGGGCGGGCGGTCGGCCAACTCCGCCGCGCGGGCGATCTCGAGCGCTTGGCGGACGCGGCGGTCCCGTCGTTCGAGGGTGCGGCCGGCGGCGGGACCGATCGGAGGGATCAGCGCGACGTTCGCGGCGAGCGCGCCGGCGGGGAAATGGGGTTTCTGTTCGGTCCAGGCCAGACGGGCCCGCCAGGCGTCGGCGACCGCGTCGTCGAGGACCTGGTCCGACACCAGAATGCGGCCCGCGCTGGGCGCGGCGAGGCCGGCGATCAAGGCGAGGACCGTGCTCTTGCCGGCGCCGCTCGGGCCCGCGAGGCCGATCCACTCCCCGCTTCGGATCTCGAAACTCAGCTCCGACAGCGCAGGCGCGCCCTCGCCATACCGAAACGCCACGGCGTCGAAACGGATCGAGGCGGGGCCGGGAAGCGGCGGGGCCGGCGTTCCCGCGCCCAGCATGCGGGGGCCTCGCCGATGCAGCGCCGCGCCGAGGCGTGCGGACAGGGCCATCGCCGCCGCCCGGTCATGATAGGCGCCCGCGAACTCGCGGAACGGCTGGAAGAACTCCGGCGCGAGCAGCATCAGGAACAGCGCGGTCGACAGCTCGCCGGGCGCGTCGCCGGGGAGGTTCGCCAGGATTTGGACGAAGGCGCCCTCCGCCGAGAGCCCCACGGCGGCGGCGAAACCCGGCTCCTGGATCAGGCCCGAGACCACCGTCAGCGCGGTCAGCGCGATCCCGGCGCCGGCGCAGAGCTCGATCGCCGCCGAGGAGAGGAAGGCGATCTTCAACACCGCCATCGTCCGCGCCCGCAAGCGGTCGGCGGCGTGGTCGAAACCGTCCGCCACGCGCCCCACGGCGTCGAGCAGGCGCAGATCGGGCAACGCGCGAATGCGCTCGAGCAAAAAGGCGTTCATCGCGCTCAGCTCCGAGAGCTGGCGATCGGCCGCGCGCTTGGCGGCGACGCCGACCAACGCCAGCAGGATCGGGATCAACGGGCCGCAAACCAGCAGAATAGCTGCGACCGTCATCGATCCGGGCGCGACCGCCAGCAAGATCAGCGGAGGGATGGTCAGCAGTTTCAAACGCGCGGGCTCGTAGCGCGTGAGGTAAGGCTCGAGCGCTTCGAGCCCTTCAGCGGCGAGCGCGGCGATCGCGCCTGCGTTCGGCCGCGCCGCGTCGGTCGGGGACCAGAGCGCCATCGCGCTCAGGAGCCGCGCGCGGATCGCCTGCTTGGCCGCTTCGGCGGCGGTCGAGCAGCGCTCGGCGCCCCAGGCGTCGAGCCAGGCGCGCAGGACGGCGATGGCCACGAAGCCCGTCGCGGCGATCAGGGCGGAGACGCCCTTCCACGGATCGATCAGACCCTGCAGACCGAAAGCCAGAAACAGCGCCTGCAGCGGCCAGAGCGCGGCGGCGCCCGCTTGCGCGATCGCGCCCAGGCGAAGCTCCGCCTTCTGCGCTGCGATCAGGGCGTCGAGCCGCGCGGCGTCGGAGGCGGCCGCGATCTCCTGCTCCGACCCGCCGAAGTCCCTGTCGGACGCGCCTGCGGACGCGGTCTGGGCAGGCGCGCGGGACGGTGGAGCGCGGCGGCGCGCATCCGGGTCGTCGGCGTCGACAAGGGGCGTTGCGGGCATGAGATGATGCGGTCCGTCTTCCGGGCGGCGGGGCCCCAGAGGCTCAAGGCGCGCGGTCTGCAGCGGCGCGTCGGCGGGCCCAGTTTCCAGAACCCTGCAAAATCATGACCGGGCGGAGCGGTCCATGCGGCCGACCGCCTCGAAGCGCGCGCGGATCTCGCGGGCTCAGCCCGTCGGCGTCGCTTGAAGCGCCCTCAGGTCCGGCGCGCCCACGCAGAAAGCGGCGGTGCGGAGCTGCTCGACCAGGGTTCCGAGCGCCCGCGTCGCCGCCTCGGGGCCGTCGACCGCCGACCGGAGCACGCCGGCGGCGAAGCCCGCGAGATTCGCGCCGAGCGCGATCGCCTTGGCCGCGTCGACGCCGTGGCGCAGCCCGCCCGAGGCGATCAGCGGAATCTCGGGCAGGGCCGCGCGCACCTCTCGGACCGCATCCGTCGTGGGCAGCCCCCAGTCGACGAAGGCGGCGGCGATCGCGGCCTCCGCGCTGTCTTGGGCGCGCGCCGCCTCGACCTTCGCCCAGTGCGAGCCGCCGGCGCCCGCGACGTCGATCGCCGCGACGCCCGCCTCGACGAGCCGACGCGCGGCGGGGGCGGAGATCCCGAAGCCCACCTCCTTCGCGATCACGGGGACGGAAGACTGCGCGCAGACCCGCTCGACCGCCGCCAGCACGCCCCGCCAGTCCCGGTCGCCGCCGGGCTGCACCGCCTCTTGAAGCGGATTGAAGTGGAGGAACAGGGCGTCGGCCTCGATCATCTCGACCGCGCGGGCGGCGGCGTCGGGCCCGAGACCCGCCACGAGCTGCACCGCGCCGAGATTGGCGTAGAGCGCGGCCGTCGGCGCGATCCGGCGAAGGGTTCGGTCGATCCCGCCGGCGCCCGCGCCCTCTAGCGCCGCGCGCTGGGAGCCAACGCCCATGGCGAGGCCATGGGCCTCGACCGCCTCCGCGAGCGCGCGGTTGATCTCCGCCGCTCGGGCCGGTCCGCCGGTCATCGAGCTGACCAGGATCGGCGCGGCGAGGCGCTTGCCGAGGAAATCGCCGGCGAGATCAATCTCGGAGAGGTTCAGCTCCGGCGCGGCGCAGTGGGGCAGGCGGATCGCGTCGAACCCGGTTTCGAGTCGCTCGAACGCGCCGCGGCCCCCGAGGATCACGTCGAGATGTTCGGATTTGCGGCGGAGGATCTCTTGGTCGTCGGCCATCGGTCTGGTCGCCTCGCTGAGGAGAGCTTTCTCGCCGGAGCCGCCGTCGCAGGCGCCGGGGCGTCGATCGGGCGTCCAGGGGCAAGGATCGCAGACCGCGCCCCGCGCGGCGGTCCGAAACCTCCGGTTTCGGGGCGTCCTTGCCCCCGGGCGGACGCTCGACGAAGCGGGTCCGGCGATGGCGGCGGAGCGGGAAAGCGGCTTTCTCGCTGGTGAGCCCGGAGCATAAGCGCCATTCGCCGCCCGCGCGCAATGCGCCGGTCCGCGCGGGCGCGCCCGAAGCGCGCGGGTGGGCGGGCGGGGCGCGGTTCGGGCGCGCCTCCTTCATCGCCAACCGACGCGGCGGGACGTCGAGTTTGTCTCAGCGACGGTGTTGGCGCATGGGGCGGCCGTCGACTATGTTCACGCTCGCTAGAATGGGGAACCGTGTGGCTTTCAGACGGTTGGGGGGCTGTATGCGTCATCGTTTTCGCGTCGCCGGGCTGGTCGCAGCCGCGGCGTTGGCTCTTACCGGCTGCCAGACGACGGCGCCTTCGGGTCAGCAGATCGCCGCGGCCAGCTCGACCGGGGTCGCCGCCGGTGGCGAAAAGCCGCTCGGCGTTCCGCTCGTCGAAGGCCGGGACTGGCGCTTCAATCCGGCGTTCGACGGCCGGTTGCGTGGTCCCGAGCGGGCGGAAGGGATCGTTCTCTATATCCAAGGCTCGACCCGAAAGACCGGTACGGAGGTGGTCGAGCGAACGGGGGTTCATAGCTATCTGCGCCCGCTCCATGCGCAGGACTGGGACGTCGTGCGCTTGTCTTACGTCCACCGCGCCGCCATGGCGTATCGCGACGATGTCAGCGGCGCGCTGGCGCGGGCCATCAAGACCTGGCTCGCGGCGCGCAAAGCGGAGGGCTATCGCTCGATCGTCGTCGTCGCGCGCTCGGCGGGGGCCTGGACCGCGCTGAAGATGGGGGCGGCGCTGAAGCCCGAGGTCGACGCCCTGGTCTTGAGCGCCATCGCAGCGCATGGCGTGGGACGCCGCCGGGGGCTCAACACCAGCGCAATGCTGCCGATGCTCGCCGCGTATGACGGCCCGCCGGTCCTGATGTCGTTCTTCGAAGGCGACCCCTATGACGAGAACCCGGCCGCGCGGGTGGCGGCGGTGCGTCAGACGCTCGCAGGCAAGACGATCCCGCACCTCATAATCGACCGCCCGGCTGGCTATTCAGGCCACTCGGTCGGCTGGATGCCCGCCTTCGACTACACCCATGGCCCCTGCATCCGGGACTTCCTGACAAACGCTCAAGCCTATGCGCTCGCGGTCGAGAAACTCGGGGCCAGCGCCGATCTCGGACCGTGCCCCACAGCGCCGCTCCGGCGCGAGGATCTGCGTTGGCGGACCGCGGTCACGGATATGACCGCTCCGGTGCGCGAGTTGCCGGCGGTCGAGGCGGCTCGGTTGCTCCGAGGCAAGACCATCGAGATGCTGAATTACGATTTCGGCGGAGAGTTCGTCGGCTATTTCGCGGAGGATGGCCGTTATATCTGGCGGCCGATGCGCGGCGGCGCGCCCGACGGGACGGCGCGGACGCATCAATGGGCGGTTCGCGACGGCAAGTTCTGGACGGACGAGGTCCCTCGGCGGTTCTTCACAATCGACGGGATCACCTTCCTCCGAGACGACGGGGCGGGCGACATCAAGGGCGAGTTCCGAATCCGCGACGGCGACGTCTATGGGCTGGGAGGCGTGCGATGAGAATGGATCGGTTCAAAACAGGCGGCTTCCTCTGGTCGGCGGCGCTTTTCTGCGCCTCGGGCGGCGCCCCGGCGATCGCGGCGGATCAGTCCGTCACCGCCTTCTCCGCGCCCGCCTACCAACCCGCGGCGGCGCCGGCGGCGGCGATGAACGCGCTCGCTCCGAGCACGCCGATGCTCAATCTCGCGACGCTCGCCCGCAAAGCTGGGGAGGGCGCCGAGGCGTGTCGCCGACGGCTGGTTCCGGGCAATCTCGGCGACGCCAGCGAGACGGCGCTCCGGCAGCTCGCAGAATGCGTGCAGCGCCAGCTCGCCCGATTGGCCGAGCAAATGGCGGCGCTCAAATCGGCGCAGCGGCTCGCATTGCTCGACACCGTCCAGTTCTCGGAAAAGGCGCGCCTGATCGCGACCGCACGCGATCCTTCT
Organism: Pseudomonadota bacterium; assembly: GCA_039819865.1. Classification (GTDB taxonomy): domain Bacteria; phylum Pseudomonadota; class Alphaproteobacteria; order Rhodobacterales; family Rhodobacteraceae; genus JBCBRF01. The sequence goes on from JBCBRF010000001.1 coordinate 6,510, forward strand.
CAAGAGGCGATTGCGCCCATGGCCGCGCTGATCGACGCGGCCCTCGGCGCGGTCGAGGATGCGGCCGAGGAACTTGCGCTCCGCGAGGCGCGCACGGCGTTGGACAAAGCTGCGGGAGCGCTCACATGATCGGCCGCTTCAGAAGTGGACGGTTCGCCGCGTTGGCGGCCGCGTTGTGCGTTTTCTGCGCGCAGGTTTCGCGCGCGCAGGAGGAGACGCGAGAAACGTCGATCGAGATCGTCGAAGGCGTCGAGGAGCTGGTCAACGTCCATTCGCGCTGGAGGCGGGACTGCTCGTTCCGAGAGTTCCCGCCGATCGAGCTGGTCGAGAGCCCGTCGCTCGGCGAGGTGTCGATCCGGGAGACGCCGCGACAGATTTTTGACCGCGACAGTGGCTGCTACGGCGTTCATATAATGGGCATGGGCATTTTCTACCGGCCCAGGCCGGGCGCACACGGCGAGGACCGTTTCGCCTATCGAGTGCGCTTCGGCGGTCGCCTGCGGCTCGTGCGGGTGACGGCGAGTGTGGAGCGTGGCGGCGGCTTCTGATCCGAGCCGCCCACCATAGCCGCCCCGGCCGCGACCCCGATCACTCGATCAGCAGGCTTTCGCGCCGACGCGCCCCGGGAACCTCTATCTTCGGCTCGCGACCGCCCCGCAGGATGCTGTTGCCCTCATAGAGCGTGCGCTGGTCGATCGGGTCGGGATCGAGCCAGTGGTTCTCCGCGATCTGGCCGCTCTGGCCGAAGGCGGCGAGCGCATTCTCGTAGGTCGCCTTGCGGATCTGCTCCTCAGAGACGCCCTGCTCCCGCGCGAGCGCCGCCACTTTTGGGACGCCGAGCGGGTCGGAGATGCCCCAGTCGCAGGCGCTGTCGACGATCACCCGCTCCGCGCCATAGGCTCTCAGGATCTCGACCATTCGCTGCGAGCCCATCTTGGTCGACGGGTAGATCGAGAACGCCGCCCAGAAGCCGCGCTGCAGGACCTCGCCGACCGTCTCCTCGTTGTTGTGGTCGATGATCACCATCGAGGGGTCGAGGCCATGCTCCAGCGCGACATCCATGGACAGTGTGGTGCCGCGCTTCTTGTCCCGGTGCGGGGTGTGGACCAGAACCGGCAGATCCAGCTCCTTCGCGAGCTCAAGCTGGGCGCGGTAGTATTTGTCCTCGAGCGGGGTCTGCTCGTCATAGCCGATCTCGCCGATGGCGACGACGCCGTCCTTCAGCGCGAAGCGGGGCAGGATCTCCATCACGCCCTCGGCGAGCGCCTCGTTGTTGGCCTCCTTCGAGTTCAGACCGACCGTGCAGTAGTGGCGGATCCCGAACTGGCCGGCGCGGAAGCGCTCAAAGCCGACGATGGTGGAGAGATAGTCGATATAGGTCGCGACATGGGTGCGGGGCTGGCCGAGCCAAAAGGCGGGCTCGATCAGCGCGACGATCCCGGCGGCGGCCATCGCCTCGTAATCGTCGGTGGTCCGAGAGATCATATGGGCGTGAGTGTCGATGAACATGTTCCGCCTCCCTCTGTTCAAGCGCCGGCGGGCGTCGCGTTCGGCAGGACCGGGTCGGGCGCGGCGTTGGCGCTCTTGACGGCGTTCTCGGCGGCCAGCGTCTCCCAGGTGAGCGCGCCGGACTCGATCGCGCTCTTCAGCTCCGGGGCCGACTGCGCGAGATGGGCCTTCGCCTCTGGCGACGGGCTCGACGCGAGGCCGAGGGCCGCGGCTTTGCGGGTCAGCTCGGTGGCGGCGGCCTCCTTCGCGGCGAGCGCGCGGGTCAGGTCGGCGACCGCGTCGGCGTCGTCCGAGAACGGGCCGACGATGCGCCAGATCTCGTAAGGCGCCGGGCGCCCCGCCGCCCAACGCTCATGGGCGAAGTCGCGCATGATCCGGGCGAGCTCGGGGTTGGCGCGCGCGTCGAGCCCGTCGATCGGGTGGAGCGCCGCGCCGATGAACAGCGCCTTCAGCACCATCTGGTTCCATCGATGCTCGTCGAAGCGCTCTTTGGGGTAGGGGTTGCGGTGGGCGACGGCCTCGAACACCGGCTTCAGATTCGAGCGGAGCGCCTCGCCCGCCTCCCAGGCGAGCGCGTCGGGCTCCGGATAAAGCGGCAGCCCGCGGAACAGCGCGATCAGCTCGGCGGCGTCGGCGGTGATCCGGAGCGTCTTGAAGCGCTCGGCGAAGCGGCCGGGCTCGGCCGCGGGCAGCGTCAGGAGCGTCAGGAGGCGCGCGGCGCCGTCGAGCGACCAGTCGACGGGGCGCCAGCCGGGGCGCGCGGCCGCGGCGGCGTCGAGCGCGGCGGCGTCGAGCGCGAGATCCGTCTTGCCGAGGCGGCGCGGGATCAGGCCGAGCGTGATGTGGAGGTCCCGTTCGGAGCTGTCCGCGGCGGCGAGGGCGAGGCGGCCTTCGAACCAGGCGAAGGCGTCCGGCGCCGCGCAATCCGCGATCCAGTCGCGCAGCAGCGAGAGCGGGGTCCTGGAGGCGGCGTCGAGCATCGCTGGGTCTCCTGTCGCATGGCCCGGTTCAGCGCGCAGGGCCTGAGGCTTGCAAGCGCGGCTCATGCAAGTCGGGGGCAAGTAGACCCCGCGCGCGTCAACGTCGGGTGAAGACGGCGCGCCAAAACTCGCCGCAGAGGAGCCGCGCATGCGTCCCACCCTGGTGTTGTTGGTCGTCGGGCTCAGCCCGTCGCTGGTCGGTCCGCATACGCCCGCGCTGGCGAAGCTCGCGGCGCGCGGGGGGCTGCGCCCGCTCGACACCGTGACGCCGGCGGTGACCTGCACCGCCCAGGCGACTCTGATGACCGGTCTGCCGCCCTCCGGCCACGGCGCGGTGGCGAACGGCTGGTACTTCCGCGACACCGCTGAAGTGGCGCTCTGGAAGCAGTCCAACCACCTGATCCAGGGCGAGAAAATCTGGGACGCGGGCAAAGCGCGCGATCCGGGCTTCAGCTCGGCCAAGATGTTCTGGTGGTACAATATGTACTCCACCGCCGACTATTCGGCGACGCCGCGGCCGATGTACCCCGCGGACGGGCGGAAGATCCCGGATCATTACGCCTATCCGCCTGAGCTCCATGACGAGCTCGACGCGAAGCTCGGCCAGTTTCCGCTGTTCAAATTCTGGGGCCCCGGGGCGGATATCAGCTCGACCCAGTGGATCGCCGACGCCACCGAGCATGTGATGGCGACGCGGAACCCGACGCTGACGCTCTGCTACCTGCCGCATCTCGACTACAATCTGCAGCGGCTCGGTCCCGATCTGGAGCATCCGGTGCTGCAGAAGGATCTGAAGGAGGTCGACGCGGCCTGTGCGCAGCTGATCGACTACGCGGATCGGACCGGGCGATCGGTGCTGGTGGTCTCGGAATACGGCATCACGCCGGTCTCGGGCGCGATCCATGTGAACCAGGCGCTCCGAGCGTCGGGTCTGCTCGCGGTGCGGCGCGAGGAGGCGGGGCGGGAGACGCTCGACGCCGGCGCGTCCGCCGCCTTCGCCGTCGCCGATCACCAGATCGCGCATGTCTATGTGAAGGATCCGGCGCGGATCCCGGCGGTCAGGGCGCTGCTCGAGGGGCTCGATGGCGTCGAGCAGGTCTGGGACCGCGACGCGCAGCGCGCCCAGGGGCTCGACCATCCGCGCTCCGGCGAGCTGGTGGCGGTCAGCCGCGCCGATCGCTGGTTCAGCTACTATTATTGGCTCGACGAGGCGCGGGCGCCCGATTTCGCGCGATGCGTCGATATCCATCGCAAGCCCGGCTACGACCCGGAGGAGCTGTTCTTCGACCCGGCGCTGCGCTTCCCGATGGCGTCGGCGATGTGGCGGCTGGGCCAGCGCAAGCTCGGCTTCCGCCGACTGCTCGACGTGATCTCGCCGCGGGAGACCGGGCTGGTGAAGGGCAGCCATGGGCGGCCGACGGACGATCCGAACGACGGGCCGTTGGTGATCTCTTCCGAGCCGAACCTGATGCCGCAGGGGCATGTCGCGGCGACGGGTTTCAAGGCGCTGACGCTCAGCCATGTGTTCGGCGCGCCGGAGACGGCGGGCGCGGCGCGCGAGACGGCGAAGGTCTCGGCCCCGGTCTGACGGCGCGGTTGGCGGATCGGACGCGGACGCTAGCTTCGAGCGTATGGCGGGAGACGAGACGGGCGCGCTTGGGTTTCTATCGGGTCGCGAACTCTTGCGGCAGCGCGCCCTGGCTGCGCGGGCCGAGCGGCGCGGACGCGCGGGCGCCGCGGCGATGCGGGCGCGGATCGAGGCGGAGCTGTCACGGGGGCGGGACGCGCGCCTCGACCGCGCCGCGGCGGCGGCCGGTGTTCCGCTCGGACCCGCGGCGCCCACTCAGGGCGCCCTGTTCGACGCGATCGATCCGGTCGAGGACCCCTTGAGGATCGCCTGGCGCGATCTGGTCGAGCGTCGCCTGCCGGTGGTCGCCGCGGAGAGAGGCTGGCCGATCCAGGAGGGTCACTGCTTCGCGCGCGCGTTGCTGGACGCCGCCTGCGGCCGCCCCTGGCGGGAGCGGATCCGCCCGCCCGCCTGGCGGAACGCGCCCGCGGCGCTGCTCGGCAGGGCGCTGGCGCTCGGCGAACAGGCGCTTTCGGGCCGCGCGGATATGGGGGCGCTCAACCGAGCTTCGCTGGAGATGCGCGCCGAGAGCGCGGGTCGCAAAGGGCGCATTTGAGCGATTTTCCGCGTCCGACCGCCATATCTGGTATGGACCTGTTCGCATTTCCGTGCTGACGTACTCGCGAGTTCAACAACGGAAAGGAGGTGATCCAGTGTCTAGTGAGGTTCTGTCGCCGGCTCGGAAGCCTGTGAGCGTCACGGAGATGATGGAGCAGCCTCTGTCGTCCACCTGACGTCCAAGGGCGTCGCCCGGGCGATCCGGGCCAGCGAAATCTCGCGGAGGGCCGCTCCCACAGCTGGGGGCGGCCCTTTTCGATTCTGGCGCTCTTCGATTCGGGACCTTGTCGATCCGGGGTCGGGAAAGTCGGGTCGCGTGTGGGAGGCGTCTGGGTCGGGGGGCTGGGCCGGGGGCGTCTGGGCAGGGGGCTCGGTTTCGACGGGCGTCGAGCCCGTCTCGACCGATCGGGCGCGCCGCGGCGGCGTTCGGCCCGGGCCCCGCGGCGCGTCTCGCTCAAGCCCACCAGCGAGAAGGCGGCGGAGATCGCGGGCGTGGGAGCGCGGCGTTCTTGGGCGGCGTTCTTGGGCGGCGCTTTCGGGCGGCGCTTTCGGGCGGTGGCGTTTACTTGCTCGCGCTCTTCGCGGCGTCGGTCGCGAGGGAGGCGGCGCCCTGCATCTTGCTGGTCTGCTCCGCGAACTGCTTGGCGCTGTCGCTCTGGCTCAGCGTCCGCTCGCAGCGCGGCGAGCACTGGTATTGCGCGAGCTGATCCGGCCCGCGGCGCAGCATCACCCGCCGAGCGTCGCCTTCGCGCACATAGACGCGGTACTGCGCGATCGGCTCGTTGTCGCCGTCAAGGAAGAAGATGTTGGTCGATCCGACCGCCCGCGCCGTGATCACCGCGTGGGTCTCGCCGATGAGATTGACGTCGGCGATCGCAGGGTTGCCGATCAGGAGCGTCTTCACGGGCTCGTCGATCCGGACCTGCTTCAGGTGATCGATGATCACGACCATGCACTCTTCGCCCTGCTCGGCGCCCGCGCAAAGCGGGTGCGGCGCGTCGCCGGCGCCGGGACCGCCGGCGAGGACCGGCGCGGCGGGCAGGGCGCTCAGGAGAGCGATCGAGAGGAGGCGGCCAGGGACGGCGAGCGCGCGGGTGACATACATGGACGGCCTCATGCGGGCGGGATGGGGAACCGTCGCGATCTTTGCGCAGGCGCGTTTGAAGAAGGTTAAGGCGCGCTCAGAAAACGGGCGCCGGCCGCGCCGCGATCATCATCGGTTTCGCCATCGCCGCCGGGTCGTTCCCGTCGCGCCGCGCGTCGGGCGCGACGAGAAGCCTTGCGTCGTTCGTTCGCGGGCGGCCGTCGGCGATCAGGCCCCGCGCCGGGCGGACCACCAGCCGGAGCGCCGACGCTGGGGGCGTTCCGGCTTGGACGGCGCGTCGAGAACGGCGACCTCCTCGCTCTCTCTGGAGGCGGCGTCCGTGGCCGATGCGGCTCGGTCCGGCGACACCGTCTCCGCCGCGGCGAGCGCGCGGATGGAGGCGGTCGACGGGGCCGGGTCCTCTTCGGCGGTCTCTCCGTCGGCTTCTTCGCCCGCATCCTCGCGAGTTTGTCGCGCCGCTTCCTGAGGGGCTTCTTGCTGGACCGCTTCCTGAAGCGCCGCCTGCTGCTCGGCCCCATCTTGGGCGCCCGCCTCGGCCGCCTCCGGTTCGGCGCGCGCGGACGCGTCATCCGAGGAAAGCGCCGAGGCCGACGCCGACGCGTCCGCCATGGTCTCCTCCGAGGTCTCCTCCGAGGTCTCCTCCGGGGTCTCCTGCGAGGTCTCCTGCGAGGTCTTTGCAGCCGTCGCCGTCGCGGCGTCTTCCTGTGGCGCGCTCTCGTCCGTCGAGCGCGCGCCGGAGCTGTGGCGGACCCGATCGTCCGCGGTTTCGGAGGCTCCGTCCGCGTGTTCAGATTCGTCCAGATCGATCACCGGCATGGGATCAGAGGACGCCGTCTTGCTCTTGCGCCGGCGGCCGCCGCGACGCCCGCGGCGCTTTCGTCCGCCGCGATCCTCGCCATCGGCGTCGCCATCCGCATCGTCCTGCGAGGCGTTCCGGCCTGCGTTCGGGGCGTCCGCCCCGTCCGCCGACTCTTCCGCCGTATCTTCCGCCGACTCGTCCTCCGCCGCGTCGGCGCGCGCGCGCGACCGGGTGGCGTCTTGCGCGCTCGCCGCGTCGTCCTCGAACTCCTCGTCCTCGAGGATCTCCGCGTCTTCGATCTCCTGATCGGCGAAGCCCGCCTCGATCTGGATCGCTTCGGTGCGCTCCGGCTCCGCCCGCTGCACGCGCTTGGCGCGCTCGAGACCGAAATCCGGGGAGATGAGCGTGGGGTCGGCCTCGATCAGAACCTGGAGGTCGTAGCGGTCCTCGATGGAGGCGATCTTCACCCGCTTCAGGTTCATCAGATAGTTCGCCACCGAGATCGGGGCCCGGAGCAGGATCGCCTCGGCCTTGCCGCGCAGGCCCTCCTCCTCGATCGAGCGGAGGATCGACAGCGCCATCGATTCTTCGGAGCGGATCACGCCGACGCCCTTGCAGTGCGGGCAGGGCTGGGTGGTCGCCTCGAGCAGGCCCGGACGCAGCCGCTGACGCGACATTTCGAGCAGGCCGAAACCGGAGATCCGGCCGACCTGGATCCGCGCCCGGTCGGTCTTCAGCTTGTCCTTCAGCCGCTTCTCGACCGCCTTGTTGTTCTTCGACTCCTCCATATCGATGAAGTCGATGACGATCAGGCCGGCCAGGTCGCGGAGCCGGAGCTGGCGCGCCACCTCGTCCGCGGCCTCCAGATTGGTCTTAAGCGCCGTCTCCTCGATCGAGCTTTCCTTGGTGGAGCGTCCGGAGTTCACGTCGACCGCGACCAGCGCTTCGGTGACGCCGATCACCAGATAGCCGCCGGACTTGAGCTGAACCGTCGGGTTCATCATCGAGGCCATCTGGGTCTCGACCTGATGGCGGATGAACAGCGGCGTGCGATCCCGGTACGGCTGCACGTTCTTGGCGTGCGACGGCATCAGCATCTTCATGTAGTCTTTGGCTTCGCGGTAGCTTTCCTCGCCCTCGACCAGGACCGCGTCGATGTCCTTGTTGTAGAGGTCGCGGATCGCGCGCTTGATCAGCGAGCCTTCCTCGTAAATCAGCGCCGGGGCGATCGAGCGGAGCGTCAGCTCGCGCACGGACGACCATTGCCGGAGCAGATACTCGTAATCCCGCTTGATCTCCGCCTTGGTGCGGTTGGCGCCCGCGGTGCGGACGATCAGGCCCATGCCGTCCGGCACCTCCAGCTCGTTGGCGACGGCCTTCAGGCGCTTGCGATCGGCGGCGTTGGTGATCTTACGGGAGATCCCGCCGCCCCGCGCCGTGTTCGGCATCAGCACGCAGTAGCGGCCGGCGAGCGAGATGTAGGTGGTGAGCGCCGCGCCTTTGGTGCCGCGCTCCTCCTTGACCACCTGCACCAGCATGATCTGGCGCTTTTTGATGACCTCTTGGATCTTGTAGTCGCGCACTTTGATGACGCGCGGCCGGATCTCGTCCCGCGCATCGGACGCGCCGACCTCCTCAATGTCGGATGAGCGCGACGGCTCGTCGTCGTCGCCCGCGTCGAGATCGCCGTCGTCCTCGTCGTCCTCGGACGGGGTCGCATCGGAGCGCACCACGTCCGGCGCGGCCGCGCCGGCGCTTTCGGCGATCGCGCTCGTCCCATCGCTCGACCCGACGACCTCGTGCGAGGCGACGGCGCCGTCCTCGTCGAGCTCGATCCGCTCCACCACCATCGTGTCGCCGAGCTCGGAGGCTTCCGCGTCGGTCGCGGCGCGGCGGATCTCGATCTGATCGACGTCTCCAAGATCCGGCTGGTCGCCGCTCTCGGCTTCGGTTTCGGCCGCGGGCGGGTTCTTCAGCTCCTCGGGAAGGGCCTCCCAAGCCGGCAATTCTGGGCCGTTGGCGGCGCGCTTCAGGCCGTCGATCGCGTCGCCGCTCACAAGCCGCTCCGGCAGGGCGACGGAGGCGTCAAGGGGGCTGAGGGCGACCTTGGGCCGATCGGATTGACGGCCCTTCGCCGCGGCGCCGTTCGACGAGGCCTCGGCGCCGTCGCCGCCACGGCTCTTGGCGCGGTTGCGATTGCGCCGACGGGACGGCTTGCGGCCTTCAGCCGACTCCTGCGCGTCCTCATCCTCGTCCGCATCCGCCTCGGCGGCGCGTTGGGCCGCGATCAGCGCTTCGCGGTCCGCGACCGGGATCTGGTAATAGTCCGGGTGGATCTCCGCGAACGCCAGAAAGCCGTGGCGGTTGCCGCCGTAATCGACGAACGCCGCTTGCAGCGACGGCTCCACCCGCGTCACTTTCGCTAGGTAGATGTTGCCGGAGATCTGGAGTTTCGTGACCGACTCGTAGTCGAACTCTTCAATTCGTTGTCCGTCCACCACCACGACCCGGGTCTCTTCCGGGTGGGTGGCGTCGATGAGCATCTTCTTCGCCATACGTGATCCTGACGGGGGCGGCGTAGAGCGGCGCAGCCTGCCGAGCAGCGTGGCGCGCATGCGTCTCTGCGCGGCTCTGCCGCGTACCCCGATTTGCTGAGAGGCGGCCGCGCTCCGACGCGTCGACGATCGCGCGGGGAACGCGCGGTCGGTCGGGGGAGGAGAGCGCTGCCGTCATGTTGAACCTTAGGGCCGGCCGCGGAGGTTCGCTTGAGGCGAGCCAGACGCGTCGGCGAAAACGGGCGCTTTGCGGACGAACCGGTTAGCGCCATTGAACGGAGCGGCGGTCGAGCCGCTTGCCTGACCGGGGACCTCGGCGCGCAGGGCGCGGCGACGGAGCCGGATCCTAGAGTGCGGCCTGTCGCCGCCTAGCGACGCGCCGCGAGAAACTTTCAAAAACCGCGAAATCGGACTTGCCTACGCCGTCATCCACAGTCGGTGGAGGGTAGCCTCAAACGTTGAAGCCCCGCCACCCCATTTTTCAGGCGAGTGGAAATTTTTGGTAAAGATTTGAGAGCGATCGTCCATCCGGCGGGCGGCATCGACGGAGACGGCGGGCCGCAACGTGAAACGGCCTGTATCGAGACGCATTCAGGCCTGACTTGTGCTAGATTTAGCGCAAGATCCAGTGGGTGATGCAGATGGACGCGGCAGATTTGCGAGTTTTCGGCCGATATTCGCCGTTTGGCGCTGTTGTCGACGCTCTGGTCGGGCGGTTGCAGACGCCCTCTGTCCGCGCCTTTACGGTCGCGGCCCTTGCGTTGATCGCGCCGGTCCCATGCGCGGCGCAAGCGACCGAACTCGCCGAATTGCAGGCTTCGCTGCTCCCGGCCTTCGCCGAAAGCCCGGCTCTGCGGGAGGCGGCCCCCGGCCGGCTGCGCTTCGAGATGGAGCTTTCCGAGCCGCTCGAACATCAGGTGTTCACACTCGACGGGCCGGACCGGCTGGTCGTCGATTTTCCAGATCTCGATTGGCGGCTTTCCGACCGGGAGCGCGACGCGGTCGCGACCGCCGGGCTGCGCCATGGGGTCTCGGGGTTGCGGGTCGGCCTGTTCTCGACCGAGCGCGCCCGGTTGGTGTTCGATCTGGATGGGCCGGCGACGGTGCTGCGCCATGCGTCCGTCCCCGGTTCCGACACCGCGCCCGCGAAGTTCATCATCGAATTCGCAATCGGATCCGCCGTCGCCGTGTCGCCCGCGCCGCTGCCCGCGTCGATCCGCGAGGCGGCGATGCGCGCCGGCCTCGGCGCGCCGAGCGAGGCCCCGGCGGCCGAGGCCTGGCCGTTCGCGCCGGTCGGGGCCGATGCCCCGCGCAAGCGGCCGCGCGCCACCATCATCGCTCTCGATCCGGGCCATGGCGGCAAAGATCCGGGCGCGAGCTATGGCGGCGTGTCTGAAAAATGGCTCACGCTCACCTTCGCTCAGGAGCTTCGCCGCGTGCTTGAGCAGCCGGGCGTGTTCGAGGTCGTGCTGACCCGGGAGACCGACGAGTTCATCGCGCTCGCCGATCGCGTGACCCGCGCGCGGAACAAGGGCGCGGACCTCTTCATCTCGATCCACGCCGACGCCTTACCCGCGAACAGCGCCGTCTCCGGCGCCTCCGTCTACACGTTGTCCGACCGCTCGTCCGACACGCTGGCCGCGGCGCTCGCGCGCCGGGAGAACGCGGCCGACGCGCTGGCGGGGGTCGAACTCAAGCGGCACAACGACGATATCCGCGCGATCCTCGTCGATCTCGCGAAGACGCGGACCGTCAGCGAATCGCATCGCTTTGCGGAGGTGCTGATCGACTCGATGCAGAGCCGGGTGAAAGTGTTGGAGCGCCGCCCCCACCGTCAGGCGGGCTTTCGGGTCCTCAAGACCTTCGACACGCCGTCGGCGCTGGTGGAGCTCGGCTTCCTGACCAATCTGCGCGACCGTCGGCGCCTGACCAATCCGGCGTGGCGCGAGCAAGCCGCGCTGGCGATGGCGGAGGCGATCCGGCGCTGGGCTGCGGGGGAGCGACCGGACTTGCGCGAGGCGGTCGCGCGCCGTTAAGCAACGGTCGGGGATTAAACGGGAGCGTCGGCGGGCCTTGACGGAACGCGCCACAAATCCGTCGCGTTACAGGGTCAGCGGCTAGGCGGCGGCGAGACGCCGGGCTCGAGCGCGGGCCCGCCGAACCGTCGAAGTCCGAGGCGACGGCGCCCCGGGGAAGGCCAGGACGCCCGGCGGGGCCGGGAGGAGGCGAGTGGCATGCGGTTAATCGGCGGATTGTTCGCTCTGGCGACCTACGGACTGTTCGCCGGCGTTCTGGCGATCGCCGGCTTGTTCTGGTGGCATTCGTCCGGCCTGCCGAGCACGGCGCAGCTGAAGACCTATGAGCCGCCGGTGATCAGCCGCGTCCATTCCGGCGACGGCAAGCTGCTGGCGGAGTTCGCGCGCGAGCGCCGCCTGTTCACGCCGATCGACGAGATCCCCGACTTGGTGAAGAGCGCCTTCATCAGCGCCGAGGACAAGAATTTTTACGAGCACCAGGGCATCGACGGGCTCGGCCTCGTGAAGGCGATGATCGACAATGTCATGCGCTACCAGCGCGGTCAGCGGCTGCGCGGCGCTTCGACCATCACACAGCAGGTCGTGAAGACCTTTCTGCTGTCGGGCGAGCGCGCGGTGACCCGTAAGATCCGGGAAGCGATCCTCGCCAAGCGGCTGGAGGAGGCGTTCTCGAAAGACCGGATTCTCGAGCTCTATCTGAACCAGATTTTTCTCGGGGCCCGCGCTTACGGCGTAACGGCGGCCGCAGACCTCTATTTCGATAAGAAGATGCAGGATCTGGCGCCGCACGAGGCGGCCTATCTTGCGGCGCTGCCGAAAGCGCCGAGCGATTATCACCCGGTTCGGCAGAAAGAGCGCGCTACGGCGCGGCGCGATTATGTGCTTCGGGAAATGAGGGAGAACGGCTACCTCACGGATCAGGAGTACGAGGCCGCGGTGGCCGAGCCGCTGGTGACCGTGCTCGATCAACCGGCCGAGGAGCGCGCCGACAAGACCCCGGATCTCGACTACTTCTCCGAGGAGATCCGGCGTGAGCTGATCGAGGAGCTCGGTGAAGACAAGGTCTACGGCGGCGGCCTGTCGATCCGCGCCACGGTCGATCCGGACCTGCAGCGCCTTGCGCGGCGGGTGCTGCAGCAGCGTCTCTGGGAGTACAGCGTCGAGAACCGGGGCTATCTCGGCCCGATCGCATCGATCAAGGAACTGGCCGAGGGCCAGCCGGTCGACTGGCGCGACGCGCTTCGAACAGTCCGCATCCCGCGCGATGTCGAGCCCTGGCGTCCCGCCGTTGTGCTGTCGGTCGGCAAGAGCGGCGCGACGATCGGCGTCGAGGGCGTCGACGGGGACAAGCACACGCTGGCTTTCTCCGACGTGAAAGACTGGGCCAAGGAGCGCAAGGGCTACAACAGAGACGGCGTGCTGAGCCTCGGCGCGCTGCCCAAGGGGCCCGCCGACGTGTGGTCCACCGGCGACGTCATCTATGTCGAGGAGGTCGCCGAGGAGGGCGCGAAGCCGCGCTGGTCCATGCGTCAAATCCCTGAGGTGAACGGGGCGCTCGTCGCGATCGACCCGCACACCGGGCGCGTGCTCGCCATGCAGGGCGGTTTCTCCCACCAGTCGAGCGTGTTTAATCGCGCGACCCAGGCCGCCCGCCAGCCAGGCTCGGCGTTCAAGCCGTTCGTCTACGCGGCGGCGCTCGAGAACGGCTACAAGCCTAACTCCATCGTGCTCGACGCCCCGGTCAGCCTGCCGCAGGTGCAGGGCGAGGTCTGGAAGCCCAAGAACTACTCCGGCAAGTTCTATGGCCCCTCGCCGCTGCGCTGGGGGCTCGAGAAGTCGCAGAACCTGATGACGGTGCGCATCGCGATGGATGTCGGACTCGAGCAGGTCGCGGGCTACGCGCAGCGCTTCGGGGTCTATGACGACATGCCGCCGCTCGTCTCCTATGCGCTCGGCGCGGGCGAGACGACGCTGATGAAGCTCACGGCCTCCTATGCGATGTTCGTCAATGGCGGAAAGCTGATCGAGCCGACCCTGATCGACCGGATCCAGGATCGCCATGGCGGGACGGTGTTCCGCCACGACGATCGGATCTGCGCCGAATGCCGGGCCGAAACTTGGGCGAACCAGGCGGAGCCCTTCGTGCCCGACGAGGGCGTTCAGGTGCTTGATCCGGTGACCGCCTACCAAGTCGTCTCGATGCTCGAGGGCGTCGCCATCCGCGGCACCGCGAGCAGTCTCGGCAAAAATCTCGACTTCCCCGTCGCGGGCAAGACCGGCACCACCAACGAGGCGCGCGACGCTTGGTTCGTCGGCTTCACGCCGGACCTCGCCGTCGGCTGCTTCGTCGGTTTCGACAATCCGCGGACGCTCGGCGCCAGAATGTCGGGCGGGCGCCTGTGCGCGCCTGTGTTCCAACGCTTCATGGCCGGGGCGATGAAGGATCGGCCGAAATTCGATTTCCGCAAACCGTCCGGCGTGACCCTCGCCAAGGTGAACCGTCGAAACGGCTGTCGGGTCTCGGACGGCGCTGAGGGCGACCAGTTCATCTGGGAGGCGTTCCGCAACGACAGCGTCCCTCCGGTCGGGGCTTGCGCGGACGGCTTCGTCGGCGGCTATGAGAGCCAGACGGGCGACGCGTTCTCGGAAGTGGGCGACGAGGGCGACGGTCTGGGCGGCGCGGCGACAGGCTCCGCTGCGGGCGGCCCCCGCCTGCCGCCGCGCCCGCCGCGCGGCGCGCCGTCTCTCGGCACGATTTACTGACGGTCGGCGCGCGTTTCGTCGGCCGCTTGGTGGCGGCCGTCGCGGCGGCGCGCCGGCGCGGCCCGGCAAGCCGGCTTTGACGCCGCTCCGCCGCTCTTATATTCCCACGCGATCGCGTCGGCGCCTCTGCGTCGCGCGCCCTGTTTTCCCCGAACCGGAGCGGAGCCCATGCGCGCCGAAACGCAATCCGTCGTCGCCGATATCGAGAAATCGCTCGAGCTGCTGCGGGCGCGGATCGGTTGGGACGACGCCGAGCTCCGCCTCGAAGAGCTGAACGCCCGCTCCGAGGATCCCAATCTCTGGAACGATCCGTCGAACGCTCAGAGGGTCATGCGAGAGCGCCAGCGCCTGGCCGACGCGGTCGAGGGTTACAAGGCGCTCGAGACCGGCCTCAGCGATGCGGTCGAGCTGATTGAGTTGGGCGAAGCCGAGGGCGACCGGGATGTCGTGGTCGAGAGCGAGGCGCAGCTTGGGGACATCAAGCATAAGGCGGAGCAGGCCGAAATCGAGGCGCTGCTCTCCGGTGAGGCCGACGCCAACGACTGCTTCCTCGACATCAACTCGGGGGCCGGGGGGACCGAGGCCGACGATTGGGCGGCCATGCTTGCGCGGATGTATGTTCGCTGGGCCGAGAAGCGCGGTTTCAAGGTTGAGCTGATGGCGGAGACGGCGGGCGAAGAGGCGGGGATCAAATCGGTCTCGTACCAGATCAAAGGCGAAAACGCCTATGGCTGGCTGAAGACCGAGAGCGGGGTGCATCGGCTGGTTCGAATCTCGCCCTTCGACAGCCAGGCGCGGCGGCACACCTCTTTCGTGTCGGTCTGGGTCTCGCCCGTGATCGACGACACGATCGAGATCGAGATCCAGGACAAGGATATCCGGATCGACACCTACCGCTCCTCAGGCGCGGGCGGTCAGCACGTGAACACGACGGACTCCGCCGTGCGGATCACACACCACCCGACCGGGATCGTCGTCACGTCATCGGAGAAGTCTCAGCATCAGAACCGCGACATCGCGATGAAGGCGCTGCGCTCGAAGCTCTATGAGCTGGAGCTGAAGAAGCGCGAGGACGCCGCCGCTGCGGAGCATTCGGAGAAGACGGAGATCGGCTGGGGGCACCAGATCCGCTCTTACGTGCTGCAACCCTATCAGATGGTCAAAGACCTGCGGACGAGCGTCGAGACCTCCGACACGGGCAAAGTCCTGGACGGCGCCCTCGATCCTTTCATGGCGGCGGCGCTGGCGCAGCGCATGACCGGCAAGAGCCGCGGCGAGGCCGCCGAGTGACGGGTCAGGCTGCGGTTTAGATCGTGGGCCACCGGGAGACCGCGCGCCGCCCGCACCGTGTCCGCCGTCCCGACCACCGTTCGGACCGCAACCGTCCGGCGCCGCGGCGCTGCAAGCGTGCTGCGCCACGAGCGGTCGCCTGAGCGACCAAGTCATGGCTTAAGCACGTCATCGCCCAAGTTTGTCGCGAGGGCCGCGTGCCGGCGCCTCTTTATCGAGGGCGGGGACATGGAAAAGGCCGTTCGGGATGACGAACGGCCTTGGAGTTTTGTCGATGCCCAATCGGGCTGAGCCGGGAGTTCGCCGTCGGCGTCAGATGGCTTGCGACCGGGCCCCAGGCTGCGGCTGGGCTTCGGCGTTCGCGCTCTCCGCCGGCCTCGGGGCGCCCAGCTTCTTCATCTGGCCGCCGGTCTGCGAGATCGGGTCGTCCGACCGCTGCACCGAGCCCTCGAACTGCGCGCCAGATTCGATCGCGATCGTCTTGTGAAGAATGTCGCCGCTCACCCGAGCGGAGGCCGAGAGACGAACTTTGGCGCCGCGGATCGTGCCCTCGACGCGGCCGTTCACGACCACATCGTCCGCGACGATCTCGCCCTTCACCAGAGCGTTCTGGCCGATGGTGAGCAGGTGAGAGCGGATGTCGCCCTCGATCGTGCCTTCGATCTGCATGTCGCCGGTGGTCTCAAGATCTCCGCGGATGGTCAGATCGGAGGAGATGATCGACGGCGCCGGCTTCGGTTGACGCGGGCTCGAGGGGCCCGGGCCCGCGGGGCGGGGCCCCGGGTTCGACGCGGCCATAGGCTCTTCGCGCTTCGGAGCATCCCCCGGCTCGTTGATTTTGCTCTTAGAAAACATTCTTGCCCGCCTCCAGGAACAGTCGCGGATTCATCGTCTTACGGTTTTGGCGGATCTCATAATGGAGGTGATTGCCGGTGCTCCGCCCTGTGCTGCCCACTTCTCCGACCTTAACTCCGCGCGAAACCCGATCGCCCGCCGCGACGCTGATCTTGCTCATGTGAGCGTACACCGTTTCGAAGCCGAGCGAATGCTCAATCTTAACCACCTTGCCAAAACCGCGTTGAACGCCGGCGAAACTCACCACGCCGTCGACCGGGGCCAGGATCGGCGTGCCGCGCGGCGCCGCCATATCAATCCCGCGATGCATCGCCCAGCCGCCGGTGACCGGGTGCCGGCGCATGCCATAGCCTGACGAGAAGCGATAAGACGCGGTGATCGGTTTCGCCAAGGGCAGTTTCTCGATCGCGATCCGCATCGAGTTGATCCGCTGCAGATCCGACAACGCAGTCGCTACGCTCTCCTCGTTGACAGGAAAGCCCTCGGCCGCCTTTGGCTGGCGGTAGAGGATCGGGATGAAGGGCCCGCCGGCCCCCTGGTAGCTCTGGTCGATCTTCTGAACGAGATTGTTAATGTCGACGCCGGTGCGCTTCAGGATGCCCCCGAGTTCGCCGAGGCTGGCCGTCGTCGCCTCCTTCAGCTGCGCCATCACCTGGCTCTGATGGCGGCGGATCGCCTGGATGTTCTTATCGAGCTCCGACACCCGTCGGGTAAGGGCCCGGACCTCTCGCCGCGCGTCGTCGCGCTCGTTCGCGGTGTTTTCCATGGTCGCGACGAACTCATCAAGCGCGGCCTGGCGCTGGTCCGCCTCGAACTGAGCGGCCGCCAGCCGACGTTCGGTTTCGAGCGTCGTGTTGCGAAGCTCCTGGAGCTTGGTCAGCGCGTCGTCCCGCTGCTCGGTCACGTCGTCGAGACGGCGGCGCAGCGCGGTCAAACGGCCTTCGAGAACCACCTCGACGCCTGCGGCGTTTTCGAGCTGGCCGTGCTTGCCGGAGAGCTGACCCATCACCTGGTCGAAGCGGCGCTCGCTGTCCTCCAATTCCGCTTCCAGTCGTCGATAGCGGCTCTGAAGCTTGGCGATTCGCGCCTCATAGGCTTCTTTCAGGTCGAGCATCGCCTGATCGCGGTAAGCGATCTGCGTCTCCGACAGAAGCGAGCGCACCGTGAAGGCGGTCGCCCAGACCACGAGGCCGACCGCGGCCGCCGTCACGACGAACTGCACTTCCGGTCGCAGGGTCAGGTATCGGACCGATCCGTTGCTGCGGACATAAAGCTCTCGCTCGGGGAAAAAGCGTTCGTAGAGGGCGCGCAATCGGCTCAAAACCGCCTCCGATCCTTTTTCATCAGACGGGTCTCGGCAAAGGCGCCCTCGTCAACATCCGAGGTTCAGCCCTTCGGCCGCGACGCCGCCGGTCGGTCGGGCGTGCAAGAAGACCGCCACGGCTTTCGCCTGCTGGTCTGGTCGCACCCCCGCCGAGTCCTGTGAGCCGGAGCTACCGGCTCAGGACAGGGTTCGCAAGACGTAAAGTGCCGGGGCTTTCCTTACGGAAGTGTTACAGTCGAGTGCAGGACTGGAGTAATCCGCAACCTTATTCCGTGAGCGGCCAGTAAAAATCCAGAGGAAGCCCAGCCTCTGCTCTCTTTTCGTCATTAAAGGGCGGTTTTAGCCGCGAATCGAAGTAGCGGCGCACCAGAGCGTGGAAGTACGGTTTGGGGTCGAGATCGTCGCGGCCGCAGAGGAAATGGAACCATTTCGAGCCGTAGGCCACGTGCCCGACCTCCTCGGCGTAGATCACCCGGAGCGCCGCCGCGGTTTCTTCGTCGCCGGCCCGCTCGAAGGTCTCGATCATGCCGGGCGTGACGTCGAGCCCCCGCGCCTCGAGCACCATCGGCACGACGGCCAGACGCGCCTGCAGATCGTCCTTGGTCGCCTCCGCCGAGCGCCACATGCCCGCATGCGCCGGCAGCGCGCCGTAGCTCGAGCCGAGGGCCTCGAGACGGGCCGAGAGCAGCTGGAAATGCTTCGATTCCTGGTCGGCCGCGAGCGCCCAGTCGTCGAAGAAACCGCGCGGCAGGCGCGCCTCGGCGAAGCGCGCGACGATGTCCCAGTGAAGGTCGATCGCGTTCAGCTCGATATGCGCGACCGCATGGATGAGCGCGATCCGTCCCGCAACGGAGCCCGCGCCGCGCTTCGGCATGGCGCGTGGATCGAGCAATTCAGGGCGATCGGGCCGGGCGGGGCGGTCGGGCGGATCGGCGCGGCCGATCGCAAGCCCTCCCTCGAACCAGCGCGCTGCGACGCGCCGGCTGAACGCGGCCTTGGCCCACGGATCCGCGGTGCGCAGAACCGCCTCCGCGCCCGCCGCCAGAGTGTCGGGAAGCGGGGGCGCCGCGTCCTCGGCGACCGTCACAGCGCTTTCACCGCCTCGAGAACCTGCTCGACATGGCCCGGCACCTTGACCTTGCGCCAGACCTGCTTCAGCGCGCCGTCCGCGCCGATCAGGAAGGTCGACCGTTCGATGCCCATGTATTTCTTACCGTACATGCTCTTCTCGACCCAGACGCCGTAGCGCTCGCAGACGTCGCCCTCCTCATCGGACGCGAGGATCACGCCGAGCTCGTGCTTGTCCTTGAACTTGTCGAGCTTTTTCACCGGGTCTTTCGAGACGCCGATCACCACGGCGCCGGCGGCGGTGAAGGCGTCGAGCATGTCGGTGAAGGCGATCGCCTGCTTGGTGCAGCCCGAGGTGTCGGCCTTCGGATAGAAATAGAGTACGACCAGCTTGCCCTTGAGGTCGGAGAGCGAGACCGATCCGCCGCCGTCGGTCGGCATCGAGAAGGCGGGGGCCGCCGCGCCGGGCGCGAGGTCTGTGTCGTCGGTCATCGGTTTCTCCTGATGGGTCTGTGTGCTCGGATCCGGGCTCAGGGGATTTCGCGCGCGCCTCGGGCCGAGGCAAAGAAAATTCCACCATTGCGCCCCAGAGCGGAGCTAAGAGGGTTCGCAATGGTTTCAACGGCGATAGGCCGGGTCCGCCATGCGCCCGGCGGATCGCGACAGGGGCGCGCGCCCGACGCGCGATGCGGCAGGAATGAAAATGCGCTTCCTCGTTCGCCTAACCGCCTTTGTCATCGGGGGCGGGGCGGCTCTGGTCGCGGTCGGGGCGGCGCTGCTGGCGGCGCGCCTCGCGACGGGGCCGCTCGCGATCGATGCTTTCGCGCCCCAGCTCGAGGCGCGAATCAACGCCCGTCTCGACGGGTGGCGCGTCGATCTCGACGGGGTTGATCTCGTCTATGATCGGAGCGACGGGGATATCGGGCTGCAATTGCGAGAGGTGAGCCTGCGCGATCCGGCGGGATCGTTGGTGGCGTCGGCGCCGTCGGCGACCGTGAAAGCGTCGCTCGGCTCCGCGCTCCGGGGGCGGGCGGCCCTGACGGAGGTTCAGCTGATCGGCGTCGCGCTGGTGCTGACCCGCGCGGCGGACGGCGCTTATCGGTTCGCGCTCGAAAACGCTCCTCCGGGCCGGTCGCCCGCGTCGGAGGAGGATCCGCCGCTGGACGAAGCGGCCGCCGCCGCCGCGGTCGCGCAGATCGTCGAGGGGCTCGCCGGCGATCGCAACGCGCTCCCGATGCTCGAGAAGTTCCGCCGCGTGCGGATCGTCGACACGCATCTGCGCTACGAGGATCGCATGTCGGGGGCGACGCTGTTTTCCGACGATGCCGCGCTTTCGATCCGCAGGACGGCGGACGGGCTGTTGGTCGAGCTGACGGCCACCGCCGCGGAGATCGCGTCCGCGGACGCCTCTGCGCCTGGCGCGCACGCCTCGGCGCCTGGCGCGGATGCGCCGGCCTCAGGCGCGGATGCGGCGCCCCCGTTCTCCGTCGCTCTCACGGGAATGCGGACGCGGAACGGTGAGGTGGCGACCCTGAGCGCCGAGTTCGAGGACGTCGCCGGGCGACTGATCGCCGCCCAGATCCCCGCGTTGGAGATGGCGCGGGATTTCCAGGGGGCGCTGTCCGGAAGCGCCGAGGCCGAGGTGCGTCTCTCCGACGGCGATCTTCTCGCGCTGTCCGCGAAGGTGAGCAGCGGACCGGCGCGGGTCGCGATCTCTCCGGGCGTCGAGCCCCTGGCGCTCGAAGAGGCGAGCGTCGCGCTCGGCTATGATCCGGGCGAGGATCGCTTCGCGCTCGAGCGCCTGCGCCTCCGCGCCGGCGGGATCTCTGGCGACGCCGAGGGCTATCTGCGCCTCGAGCGGAACCCGGCCGGCGAGGCGGTTGCGGCCGCGGGATCGATCGTCCTGCGCGACGTCTCTGTGGAGCGCCGGGAGCTCTATGACGCGGTCACCGAGTTTCCGCTGCTCTCCGCCGACCTCGCGATCGGGACGGGGCCCCTCAGCCTGTCGCTCCGCAACGTGCGGATCGAGAAGGAGGAGCTGACGATCACCGGCGCGTTCGACGCGACGATCGACGCCGAGGGCCGGAGCCGCGGCGGGCTCGACGCGCGCATCAGCGCGTTCGACGCGGCGCGTCTGCCCGCGCTATGGCCGAAGCTCGCCTCGGCGGACGCGCGGGCGTGGGTGGCGGAGAACGTGTTTGGCGGCGAGATCGAAGAGGCGGTCGTCTCGGTCGATTGGGGCGCGGACGCGCTGGCGGCGGCGGCGCCCGGTCCGGGTCCGGACCCGGCGGTCGATCTGACTTTCCGGTTTCGCGACCTCGCCACGCATTACGTGAAGCCGATGTCGCCGATCGAGGGCGGAGCGGGCTCGGGCCGCGTCACCACCGAGCGGTTCGAGATCGAGCTCGAGGCCGGGTCGGTCTCGGTCGGCGAGGCGGGCGTGATCGACGTCTCGGGGTCGCGCTTCGTGATCCCCGATCTGACCGTCGACATCGAGCGCGGCGACGTCTCCGTGAAGGCCGAGGGTCCCGCCCGCGCCGTCCTCGCGCTGATCGATCAGGAGCCGATGGGCTTTCCGAGCAAGTTCGGCCTCGCCGTCTCGACCGTGCGCGGGGAGGCCGATGTCGAGGCCGAGGTGTCGCTGCCGCTCCTGAAGGATCTGCCGCTCGAGGATGTGGAGGTTTCGGTCGGCGCGGATCTCCGAGGGCTCGCGCTCCAGGCGCCGAAGATCGACCGTCCGATCGCGGCGCGCGCGGCCCGCATCGAAGCCGACAAGACGCGACTGACCTTCAGCAGCCGCAGCCTGGTTCTCGACGGGGTTCCGCTCCGCGCGCAGTGGACGGAGGCGTTTTCGCCGACAAGCCGGCAGGATCGCACTCGGATCGAGCTGACGGCGTCGCTCGACGCGGATCGTCTGAACGCGTTCGGCGCGCCGGAGGATCTGGCGCTCGCCGGCGCGGCGGCGCTGCGGGGAACCCTGGCGGTGCGCGACGGGGCCGCGCCGCGGTTCTCGGGTGCGCTCGACGCGACGGATCTCGCCGTTACGCTCCCCTCGCTCCGCCAGCGAAAGCCCACCGGCGCGGCCGGGGAAATCGGGTTTCAGGCGACGCTTGGCTCACGGGAGATCGCGCTGCGGGAGGTCGACCTGGTTCTCGGCGCGGTGTCCGCGGCCGGCGCGGTGCGGTTCAGCGCAGACGGCGACCTGATCCGGGCCGACCTCGCCCGCGTCGCGGTCGGCCCGGACACCGCCCTTTCCGGAACGGTCGAGGCCGCCGACGGCGGTTATCGCGTCCGTCTGTCCGGCCCGCGCCTTGATTTGCGCCCCTATCTCGAGGCGCTTGACGATCCGGCGGCGGGCGGCGGCGCAGAGGGCGAGACGCCGCTCGATCTGAAGCTCGACGTCCAGCGGGCCCGCCTCGATGAAAGCCGCGCGATCCGCGATCTCGCCGCCACGCTCACCCGCGCCGGCGGCTCGACGGCGGTATCGGCGAGCGCCGAAACGGCGGGCGGCGCGCCGATCTCGCTGGATTACCGCGAGCGGGCCGCCGGCGGGCGGCTCGAGATCACCAGCGACGACGCGGGGCTGTTGCTGCGCGACCTGAAGGTTTCGGACAGCGCCGGCGGCGGAACTTTCGATTTCGGCATGACGATCCCTGATCAGGGGCCGATGGTGGGGCGTCTGATCGTGCGCGATGTGACGCTGCGCGACCCGCCGATTCTCGCCTCGATCCTGTCGAACGGTCTGATCCTGGGGCTGATCGACGGCGGAGGGCCGGAGGGGATTCGGTTCAGCCGGGTGCGTGCGCCGTTCCGGGTGGTGGGGCCGAAGATCTTCATCCAAGAGGCCGCCGCAACCGGGCCCTCGATGGGGATCACTGCGGACGGCGAGATCGACCGGCGGGCGAACACCCTGTCGCTGACGGGCTCGGTCTCGCCGCTCTATGCGATCAACAGCCTGCTCGGCCGCGTGCCGGTGATCGGAGATCTGCTCACCGGCGGGCGCGGCCAGGGCGTGGTCGGGGTCGCCTACTCGGTCTCGGGTTCGCTCGACGATCCGGACGTCGTGGTGAACCCGCTATCGGCGCTCGCGCCAGGGGCTCTGCGCGAGCTGTTCGAGGGCGAGGTCGACCCGGATCGCGTCTCGCCGTCCAAGCGCGAGCGCTTCGACCAATCGCCCTGACGCGCGCGGATCGGATCACGGCGTCGCGCCGCCGAACCCATACGTTCGGCTAGGGCGCGAGTTTCAGGAGCGCATGCCGCTTCTTGCCGGCGGAGAGCTTGAGCGCGCCGCCCGCGAACGCGTCGGGCGAGAGCATCATCCCATCGCTCACGGCGTCGCCGTCGATCCGCGCCCCGCCCTCGGCGATCAGCCGCTTCGCGTCCTTGCCGGATTTCGCAAGCCCGGCCCGGACGAACAGCTGAGCTGCGGACATGCCGTCGGCGATCTCGGCGGCGGCGATCTCAAAGGTCGGCAGGTCTTCTCCGGCGCCGCCCGCCTCGAAGGTCTCGCGCGCGGTCTTCTCCGCGGCCTCCGCCGCTTCCGCTCCGTGCGCGAGCGTGGTGACGGCGTTGGCGAGCACCGTTTTGGCGGCGTTGATCTCTGAGCCTTCGAGCGCTTCGAGCCGGGCGATCTCTTCGAGCGGCAATTCGGTGTAGAGGCGCAGGAAGCGGCCGATATCGGCGTCGGCCGCGTTCCGCCAGTACTGCCAGAATTCGTACGGGGACAGCATGTCGGCGTTCAGCCACACGGCGCCTTGGGCCGTCTTGCCCATTTTCGCGCCCGAGGCGGTGGTGAGCAGCGGCGTGGTGAGGCCGAACACCTGGGTCTCGGCCACACGGCGGGTGAGGTCCACGCCGTTGACGATGTTGCCCCACTGGTCGGAGCCGCCCATCTGCAGTCGGCAGCCGTAGCGTCGTGCGAGTTCGAGAAAGTCGTAGGCCTGCAGCAGCATGTAGTTGAACTCGAGGAAAGACAGCGGCTGCTCTCGGTCGAGGCGCAGCCGCACGCTGTCGAAGGTCAGCATGCGATTGACGGAGAAGTGCCGGCCGTAGTCGCGCAGGAACGCGATGTAGCCGAGCGCGTCGAGCCATTCCGCGTTGTCGACCATGAGGGCGTCGCCGGGCGCGTCGCCAAAAGAGAGATAAGCGTCGAAGACCTTTTGAATGCCGGCCTTGTTCGCCGCGATGCCGGCCTCGTCGAGCAGCTTGCGCGCTTCGTCCTTGCCGGAGGGATCGCCCACCTTGGTGGTGCCGCCGCCCATCAGGACGATCGGCTTGTGCCCGGTCTTTTGGAGCCAGCGGAGCAGCATGATCTGCATCAGGCCGCCGACATGGAGCGACGGCGCGGTGCAGTCGAAGCCGATATAGGCCGGGACCGGCGCGCCGGTCCGCTCGCCCTCATGAAACGCCGCGTCGAGCGCCGCCCAGTCGGTGCAGTCCTGCACATAACCGCGCGACTGCAGCGTGCGCAGGAAATCGGAGCGAAGGTTCGGCGTCTCGGTCATGGCGGCCTCGGCGGTTCGTCGGCCGAGCCGCTATAACGAAGGGCGCCGGGGGCGGGAAGGGGGGCTTAGTATCCCTCCGCGTGAAGGCGCCCCATGCTCCGAATGCCGTCCCGATGGCGGGCGACCGTCGCGATCCAGCCGCGCACAAAACGTTGCGCATCGCTCTTGGTCCGTCCGCTCTGACCACTCAACGCTTTCGCGAGCGCGCGCCATTCGGCGGCTCCGAAGCTTTTGCCGAGCTCTTCTATTTCAGTGAACACGGCCAGGAGCTTGTCGCGTTCCGGTTCCGTCTTACGAAACTTCGCTTCGTACCAGCGTACGCGCTCTGCGGCCTCCACCTCTTTTTCGGCTTTGGCCGCCGCTCTTGCGCGCCTTTCGGCATCCGCGGCGGTGTCTTGACGACGCAATTCTGCACCGATCGCCGCGACCGAGGCCTCGCCGAGACCCTCTAGAGCAACCGCGAGAACGTCCGCGGTTTTGAGAACGCCCTTCATCGCACCGAGCGCGGCCAAATGATCGCGGAGATGTCGAAGAGCGCCAGAGGCTTCGGACGCCGTGACATCGGCTGCGCCCGCTTGCGCGTCGAGCTCAAGGCCGGACACGGCTTTCGACAACGCCGCAGGAGTCGCCGTTGGGCGAGCAGTCGCGAGTTCGCGAAGCGCAGTAAGGTTGTCGGTCTCGCCGCCGAAGGCCCGCACGGTGCTCGAGAGGGCGTCGATCGCCGAAACAAGCTGCTTAAGGGACATAGCCGATTCTCCGCGCCATGGCCTCCCCAACCCCGGAAAATATAGTATCAGTCCCATCATTGGCGTCAAAATATGCGAAACTCAAGCCCGCAGAATCTGCGATCGCAACCTTCGTGGGGACGTGCGCGCCTACAAATGTCACCGGCTCTCCCCAAGCGTCGAGGGCCGCCCGCTCGGTGTCGGAAATGTGGACGCTCTCTTTTTCAGTTAAACCCGTAGACTGTTTCGTCATCGAGGCGATGAAGCCGCCCATCCGCATCGACGGCCAAAGCGGCGCTTTCTCCTGCGCAAGGCTCGCGAGGAACAAAGTGTTGCTCGCGGTCGAAAGTCGGTCCAATCGCGTCGGAACGAAGACGTGGGTTGCGGCGGCATAGGCGCTGTAAGTGAGGAGGCTGTCGCGCGGCGGACAGTCGATGACCACCGCATCGAAGGCGCTTCGCACCTGCGGCTCCTGAAGGAAGCGCGTTAGGCGGTAGCGCATGTCGTCTTCGAATTCGCCGAGCGCCCATCGATACTTCAGCCGTTCGTCGTCCACCGCCAAACGCGTGTCAGCGTCGAGGAACCGGCAGCCCTGCATGCGCTCATGGGTGACCGGTTGCGCCTGGTTCAGGGCGAGCATCGGCTGATAATGATCCTCGTAGATCGAGACGACCCGGTTGCGCGGCCGCTCATTGATCGTGTTGGCGAGCGTCGCTGACAACGATCCCTGGAAGTCGAGGTCGATGAACAGAACTCTTTGTTTCAAAGGCCCGTTGGTGTCGGCCAAGTAGGCGCCGAAGTTGGCGGCGAGCGTCGTTTTCCCGACGCCGCCCTTGAGGTTGCAGATTACAACCACCTTGGGGCCCTGCTGGAGCGTGCCGCCCAGGCGGCGGGCGACATCATTCGGCTCCCGCGTCAGAACCTTGCCGGTGAGCGCGCGGTGAAGCTTTTCACGGTCTTCGGCGAGCGCCGCTTTGGCTGTTGCGGCCCGTTCGCGCGCTTTCGCAACGGCTGCGCGGTTCCAAAGCCACCGCAACGCCCAGCCTGCCGCCCATCCAGCGCCGAAAACCCCCGCGATTAGTTGTAGAACGTCAACCAGTCCGTTGTCGGCTATAAGTTTCTGGATAGTCTCAAGCATCTCCGCCACCCTTAACCCTACATAACCCGACGGCCTTGTGGCTGATTGATGTGAACAAAACAAGATTTTTCGGGAGTGCTCCCATGACGCCGATCTGGATTGCTGGGACCATGTCCGGGACGTCGTGCGACGGGGTGGATGGGGCCTTGGCCCTGACGGACGGCGAGATTGTCGCGGGTTACGGCCCGACCGCGTATCGCGCTTATTCGGTCGAGGAGCGGGGCGTCCTGCGTGCGGCGATGGCCGCGGCGGCGGGGCGAGGCTCGGCTGACCTGAGGTCTGATCCCGATCTGTTTCCGGCGGCGCGCGCGGTTGTGACGGCCGCGCATCTCGAGATTTTTCGGACGCTCGTCGAGGCGGCGGAGGGGGCGCTCGGCGCGCCGCCGGCGCTTCTCGCGGCCCATGGCCAGACCGTGCTGCATCGCCCCGACGATCGCTTCACGCTGCAGATCCTCGACGCCGCGGCGATCGCCGAGCAACTCCGGCTGCCGGTCGCGCACGATTTCCGCACGGCCGACGTCGCGGCGGGCGGCCAGGGCGCGCCGTTCGCGTCGTTCCACCATTTCGCGCTGCTGAAATCGGCGGGCGAGACCCGTCCGACCGCCGTCCTCAATCTTGGCGGCGTCGGCAATGTCAGTTTCGTCGATCCGTCGGCCGATGCGCCCGAGGCGCCAGGCGCGCTCCTCGCCTTCGACACGGGACCCGCCAACGCGCTCATCGACGACTGGGTCCTCGAGCGAACCGGCGCGCGCTATGACGCGGACGGTCGCCTCGCCGCTGCGGGGACCGCCGATCGCGCCCGCGTCGCGCGCTGGAAGTCGCATCCCTATTTCGCCGCGCCGCCGCCGAAATCGCTCGACCGGGACGCCTTTGCGGTGAGGGGTGATCTCGACGGCCTTTCGACGGAGGACGGCGCGGCGACGCTCCTACGCTTCACTGTCGAGACCGTGGCGCTCGCGGCCCGCGCCGCGCCCGCTCCGCCCGCGCGGTGGCTCGTCACGGGCGGCGGCCGGCGAAACCCCGAGCTGATGCGCCAGCTCGCCGAGGCGCTCGCGGCGCCGGTCGCGCCGATCGAGGCGCTCACGGTCGCGGGTCAGGCGGTCGATGGGGATATGCTCGAGGCCTGCGCCTTCGCCCAGCTCGGCGCGCGCGTCCTCGCGGGCCGACCGCTCTCGGCTCCTGGGACGACCGGGGTTCCGGCGCCGACGAGCGGAGGCCGGATCGCGCGGCCGGCGGGCGGTTGAGCCGTCGTCTCCGCCGACGGTCAATCCGACGGCGGGGCCAGCGCCTCGCGCTTCTCCTCGCGCGGCGCCATGGCGAGCCGCATCCGGAGATAATCCTCGATCGAATCGATCAGGGGCTCGACCTTGCCCTCGAACACGTGGTTCGCGTCGGGCACCTGCTCGTGCGTGATCGTGATGCCGCGCTGGGTCTTCAGCTTGGCGACGAACTTCTCGACCTCCGGCGGCGGCACGATGCGATCGCGGTCGCCGTTGATCACCAAGCCGGAGGACGGGCAGGGCGCCAGGAACGAGAAGTCATAGAGGTTGGCGGGCGGCGCGATCGAGATGAAGCCGGAGATCTCCGGCCGGCGCATCAAGAGCTGCATGCCGATCCAGGCGCCGAAGGCGAAGCCCGCCACCCAGCATTGCCGTGCGTCGGGCTTGATCTGCTGCAGGAAATCGAGCGCCGAGGCCGCGTCCGACAGCTCTCCGATCCCGCTGTCGAACGCGCCCTGGCTGCGCCCCACGCCGCGGAAGTTGAACCGCAGCACGCTGAAGCCCAGGCGATGGAACAGATGGTGGGTCTCGTAGACGACCCGGTTGTTCATCGACACGCCGAGGCGTGGGTCCGGGTGCAGCACGATCGCTATCGGGCTGTCTTTCTCCTTGATCTCGTGGAACCGGCCCTCGAGCCGACCTTCGGGACCTTGGAAGATCACTTCTGGCATTGAGCGTTCGCTTCCCGGTATATGAAGCCGTTAGTCCCGCTTCGATCCGTCGACCTTGGGCAAACGCCCGAGGCGGCGGCTCGCGGGTTGAATGCGGCCGACTCGAACGTTAGGTCCTGTCTTCCGTCGTTGCGCGCCTGCGCCCGCGGAATCCTAATGCATGCTGCGACTATATGGGCGCGGCGGCGTGGTCAATAAAGAGCGCTTGACAGCGGCCCCGACGCATCGCCCGCAAGCGCCGTCGAGCGGTCGGGAGGGTCCCATGAAGTTAAGCACCAAAGGGCGCTACGCCGTGACCGCACTGGCCGACATCGCGTTGCAGAGCGCGTCGGCCGAGCCCGAGGCCGATCGCCGCCTGATCCCGCTTGCGGAGATCTCCGGGCGTCAGGACATCTCGCTCGCCTATCTCGAGCAGCTGTTCGCGCGGCTCCGCAAGGCGAAGCTGGTCAAGAGCGTGCGGGGGCCCGGCGGCGGCTATCGCCTGGCGCGCGGGGCGGACCAGATTCGGATCTCCGAGATCATGTCCGCGGTCGACGAGACGCTCCAGGCGGGCGCGGATTGCGGCGACGAGGTCGGCGCCGGATGCGCGGGTTCGCGCGCGGCGTGCCTCACCCATGATCTCTGGGAGCGTCTGTCCGCCCAGGTCTATCTGCTCCTGCACGAGATCACGCTCGCGGATGTGATCGACAAGAAGGTGACCGCCTGCAACGCGCTGCCGAACTTTGCGGCGGCGCTCGAGGAGGTCGGGGCGAAGCGTCCGCTCGGCTCGGTCTGAGCGCGCGGCGATGCCCGATCGCGTTTATCTCGACTGGAACGCCACCGCGCCCCTGCGTCCGGAGGCGCGCGCGGCGATGCTCGAGGCGATGGATCTGCTCGGCAATCCGTCCTCCGTCCATGCGGAGGGGCGCGCGGCCAAGGCGCTCGTCGAGCGCGCGCGTCTGCAGGTGGCCGATCTCGTCGGCTGCGACCGCGACGCGGTGGCGTTCACCAGCGGCGCGACCGAGGCGGCGATGCTGGCGCTGAAGGATATGGCGTGCGCCTCAGCGGCCGTTGAACATCCGTGCGTCACGGCCTGGACCGACGACGCGGTCTTGCGGGTCGATCGCGACGGCCGGATCGAAGACGTGGGGGGCGCTTCCACGCGACAGGTCGCCAACAGCGAGACCGGCGTGCTGCAATCGGCGAACCCGCCTGTCGTGTTCGAGGATGCGGTGCAGGCGGTGGGCAAGACGCCCTATCGCTTCGCGGACCGCCGGGCGGCCTCGGCCGCGGTCTCCGCCCACAAACTCGGCGGGCCGAAAGGCGTGGGCGCCCTGATCCTGCGCCCGGGGCATGACATCGAGATGAAATGGCCGGGCGGCGGTCAGGAGCAGGGGCGGCGATCCGGCACGGAGAACGTGGTCGGGATCGCGGGCTTCGGCGCGGCGGCGGCGGCGGCGCAGAGGGATCTCGAGGCGGGCGTTTGGGAGGGCGTCGCGCGCCTCCGCGATCAACTCGAAGACCGGCTGGGCGCGGTTGCGCCGGAGCTGATCCTGTTCGGCGAGCGCGCGCCGCGGCTGCCCAACACCTCGAGTTTCGCGATCCCGGGCTGGAAGGGCGAGACCCAGGTGATGCTGATCGACCTTGCGGGCTTCGCGGTCAGCGCAGGGTCCGCCTGCTCGTCGGGCAAGGTGAAGACGTCCCGCGTGCTGCTTGCGATGGGGTTCGACGAGGAGACCGCGGGATCGGCCCTTAGGGTCTCGATCGGCCCGACGACGACCGAGGCGGAGATCACGGCCTTCGCCGACGCCTGGAGCGACGCCTATCGCCGCTGGCGCGCCAGGAAGAGCGCGGCTTAAACCGACCTTCGGGCTTGGTTTTGCCGGCGCACAGTGTACATCACCCCATATCGAGGGCGCGCTCAGATCGCGCCAAAGCAGTCTTTCGCGCAGAGGAGCCCAACATGGCCACAGAGCAGATCGAGGTTCGAGACGGCGTCGAGCGCGAGACGGTCGAGAAGGTCAAGGCGCTCGGCGAGAAGTACAAATACGGCTTCGAGACCGACATCGAGACTGAATACGCGCCGAAGGGGCTGAACGAGGACATCGTCCGCCTCATCTCCGCCAAGAAGAACGAGCCCGAGTGGATGCTGGATTGGCGTCTGGAGGCGTATCGGCGCTGGCTGACGATGCCGGAGCCGACCTGGGCGATGATCGATTACCCCGCGATCGATTATCAGGACCAGTTCTACTACGCGCAGCCGAAGAACTTCATAGAGAAGCCGAAGAGCCTCGACGAGGTCGATCCGGAGTTGCTCCGCACCTATGAGAAACTCGGGATCCCGCTCCGGGAGCAGATGATCCTGGCGGGGGTCGAGGGCGCGGGCGAGACGCCGGCCGAGGGCCGCGGCGGGGCCTATGGCGGCCGCAAGGTGGCGGTCGACGCGGTGTTCGACAGCGTTTCGGTCGCGACCACGTTCAAAGATGAGCTCGCCAAGGCCGGCGTGATCTTCTGCTCGATCTCCGAGGCGATCCAGACGCATCCGGAGCTGGTGAAGAAGTATCTCGGCACCGTGATCTCCAACCGCGACAACAAGTTCGCGACGCTCAACGCGGCCGTGTTTTCGGACGGATCGTTCGTGTACGTCCCGAAGGGCGTGCGCTGCCCGATGGAGCTGTCGACCTATTTCCGCATCAACGCTGAGAACACGGGCCAGTTCGAGCGCACGCTGATCATCGCCGAGGAGGGGTCCTATGTGTCGTACCTCGAGGGGTGCACCGCGCCGCAGCGCGACGACAACCAGCTCCACGCGGCCTGCGTCGAGCTGATCGTTCTCGACGACGCGGAAATCAAGTATTCGACTGTGCAAAACTGGTACCCGGGCGACGAGACGGGCAAGGGCGGCATCTATAACTTCGTGACGAAGCGCGCGGAGTGCCGTGGCAAGAACTCGAAGGTGTCTTGGACTCAAGTTGAGACCGGTTCGGCCATCACCTGGAAGTATCCGAGCTGCGTGCTGAAGGGCGAGAACAGCCAGGGCGAGTTCTACTCGATCGCGATCGCCAACAACGCCCAGCAGGCCGATACCGGCACCAAGATGATCCATCTCGGTAAGAACACCAAAAGCCGGATCGTCTCGAAGGGCATCTCGGCCGGCCGGGCCCAAAACACGTATCGCGGCCAGGTGTCGATCCACCCGCGTGCGACCGGCGCCCGGAATTTCACGCAGTGCGACAGCCTGCTGATCGGCGACCAGTGCGGCGCCCATACGGTTCCGTACATCGAGTGCAAGAACAACCAGAGCCGGGTCGAGCACGAGGCCACCACCTCGAAGGTCGACGAGGACCAGCTTTTCTATTGCCGCCAGCGCGGCATGGACGAGGAGCAGGCGGTCGCGCTCGTCGTGAACGGGTTCTGCAAAGAGGTCCTGCAGGAGCTCCCGATGGAGTTCGCGGTCGAAGCGCAGAAGCTGGTGGCGATCAGCCTGGAGGGCAGCGTCGGCTGACGAGAGAACCGCCCCCGCCGTCCCGGTCGCGCCGGCCCGCGCGACCGGGTTGAATCTGAGAGGCGCTTCGGGTCTGACCGTTTCGGCGAAATCTCGGCGAAGGGTTGGTCATGAGCGATGGGGTTGGATCGGAGACGCGCGCTGCGGCGTGCTCTTGCGGCGCGGTGTCCGTGGAGGTTCGGGGCGCGCCGGCTTTTCAAGCAGTTTGCTCCTGCCGCGATTGCCAGAGCCGCACGGGCTCCGCATTCGGGACCAGCGCCTATTTCGAGGCGGCGCAGGTGCTCGCGCGGCGCGGCGAGCCGACCGTTTATCGCCGGATGTCCAGCAAGGGCCGTTGGCTCGATTTCCGATTTTGCCCGACCTGCGGGGTGTCGGTTTGGTGGGAGGCGGAGTTTCTGCCCGGCAAGGTCGGAGTGGCGGCGACGTTGTTTGGCGACGACGCGTTCCGTCCGGACGGCGCCTATTTCTGCGCCAGCAAACCCGATTGGGTGAGTTTCGACGCCGCGATTCCCTTTGGCCTCGGCCCGACGACCGGGAGCTGACCGCGCGTCGCGCCCCTGAGTGGGGCGTAGGCCCCGACACGACCCTTTCCGGTTTCGAGACCGATCGCCTAGCCTCAGCGAGGGGCGCGCTCTAGGGAAGACGAGTATGACGGACGAGACCAAACATCCGGTGGCGAATGCGCTGACGGCGCAGGGCTTCCCGATTTCGCCCTCGGCGATGACCGAGCAGATGGGCGGCGCCCCGACGCCGCCGGAGCTCGATGAGAAGTTCTCCGCCGTCATGGCCCCCCTCGGCGCGGCGCTCGGGCTGTCGAAGCTCGGGCTCAGCGTCCTGACGGTCGAGCCCGGCAAGCGCGCATTCCCCTTCCACGCGCATCACGGCAATGACGAGCTGTTCGTGATCCTCGAAGGGGAGGGGACCTATCGCTTCGGCGCGGAGGCGCACCCGATCAAAGCGGGCGACGTCTGCGCGGCGCCTGCGGGCGGACCGGAGACCGCGCATCAGATCGTCAACACCGGTAGCGCGGCGCTCCGTTATCTCGCGATCTCGTCCGAACAGGACCCGGACGTGGTCGAATATCCGGACAGCGGCAAATTCGCGGCGCTCTCGATCGGTCCGGGGCGAAGCTTCCGGAACGCGCGTCTGGCGTTCGTGGGCCGCACCGAAGACGGTCGAGACTATTGGGAAGGGGAGGGCTGAGCCGGACCGGCGCCTTCTCCCGCGTCGCACGCTCTGGTCGGCCGCGCGATCCATCCGGACGATCGCACCGGCTGTTCCGGACCGGGGGTCAGCGCGCGGCCGTGCTCAGATAGCCGTCGTCATTGTAGTAGGCGACGCCGCAGTCCTCCGCGATCACCAACTGGTCGCCGCCGTGCTCGTCCGCCAGGTCGCGGGCATGCTCGGCGATGGCCACCATGTCGGAGACGTCCTGCTCGCATCCGGCGCAGACGCCGACGGACATGGTGAGGTCGAGCGGGCCACGCTGGGTGGCCAAGGGCGCGGCCGCCAGCGTCTCGCGCAGCTCTTCGAGCATCAGTCGGGCCTGCTCTTGCTCCGTGCCGTGCAGCATCAGGCAAATCTCGCCCGCGGCGGACCGCGCGACGACGTCGCCGCCCCGGCGGAAACGCCCGCGGATGATCTTCGCCGCGTGGACCAGCGCCTCGTCACCCACCGAATGACCGCGTGCGCGCGTGATCTCGTCGAAGTTGTCGATCGACATCGAAGCGATCGTGAACTCGTTGCCATCGCGCCGCGCTTGCGCCGCGAGCGCCTCGGCCATCTCGAAGAAGTGCCGACGGCTGTGCAGCCCGGTCAGCGCGTCCTGCGCCGCCGCCTCGGCGAGCGCCTGAAGGTGGTCGAGATAGTCCATGTTCTGCGTCACGCGGCAGAAGAACTCTTCGCGCACGAAGGGCTTGATCAGAAAATCATTGGCCCCGTGCTTCAGGAAACGCGCCGTCAGCGGGGACGAGGTCTGGCCCGAGATCCCGATGATCGCCAGGCGGTCGGGCGCATAGTTTTTCCGGATCGCCTTGGTCAGCTCGCAGCCGTCCATGATCGGCATGTTGAAATCGGTGATGACCAGGCGGATGTCGGGCGTCGCGTCGAGAAGCGTGAGCGCCTCCGGCCCGTTCTCGGCCTCGATCACCTCGAAGCGGTACTTCTGCAGAAGCGCGCTCAACTGGGACCGCTGCAGCCGCGAGTCGTCGACCACAAGCGCTTTCCAGCGCGTGTTGCCGCGCAGCCGATGGACCATCGAGATGACGGTGTTCAGACTGTGCGGATTGTCTTTGTGGACGTAGTCGATCGCCCCGAGCTTGAACAAGCGCTCCCGCAGTTCTTCGGAGCAGGAGCCGGTGAAGGCGACCGAGGGGATCTTGTGCTCCGCGGCGAGGTGCATGACCTCGTCGTCTGAAGCGTCCGGCAGGTTGAGGTCCAGAAGCGCGAGGAAAAAATCGCCCTTGTAGATCTCGATCGCCTGTTTGGCCTCCGCCAGGCTCCGAGCGAGGATGAACTCTAAGCCTTCCTCGCCCTCGAGCTTCGCCTTGATCCAATAGGAAAAAGAGATCGAGTCTTCGACGATGAGAAGACGGTGGACTCTGGGGTTCGATGATTTCATGTCTCGGGCCGACCCTGCGCTGCAACCGGGCGGCGATGAGGCGCCGCTCTTTTCAACTACCTGGAAATTCCGAAATTTTTGCTCACGCGGAGCCGGTTTCGCGTCCTTGGGTCCGCTCTGGGCGGTCAGGCGAGGACGACGATGGACTTCCGCGGATCGGCGAACTAAGTCACGCGTCAGAATGACCTAGTGCGCTTCTTGGTTATTGCCGTCGCGCGCTCGGGAGAGGCGGTCGAGAATGAGAGGGTGCGATGCTGACGATCAAGAATCTGCATGTTCAGCTCGAGGAGGAGCCGGACACCAAGATCCTGAAGGGCGTCGATCTCACGGTCGAGGCCGGCAAGGTGCACGCGATCATGGGGCCGAACGGCTCTGGCAAGTCGACGCTGTCCTATGTGTTGTCGGGCCGCGACGGCTACGAGGTGACGGCGGGCTCGGCGGTCCTCTCGATCGGCGGCGAGGAGCACGACCTGCTGGAGATGGAGCCCGACGAGCGCGCCGCCGCCGGCCTGTTCCTGGCGTTTCAGTACCCGGTCGAGATCCCGGGCGTCGGCAACATGACGTTTCTGCGCGAGGCGCTGAACAGTCAGCGCAAGGCGCGCGGCGAAGCTGAGATGTCGGCGGGCGACTTCCTGAAGCTGGTGCGCGAAAAGGCGAAGGATCTCGATATCGGCCCCGAGATGCTGAAGCGCTCAGTCAATGTCGGCTTCTCGGGCGGCGAGAAGAAGCGGAACGAGATCCTGCAGATGGCGGTGCTCGAGCCGAAGCTCTGCATCCTTGACGAGACCGACAGCGGCCTCGACGTCGATGCGATGAAGCTCGTGTCGGACGGGGTGAACGCGCTGCGCTCGCCGGAACGCGGATTTCTCGTGATCACGCACTACCAGCGGCTGCTCGATCACATCAAACCGGACGTGGTGCACATCATGGCCGACGGCCGCATCGTCGAGACCGGCGGCCCGGACCTCGCGCTCAAGGTGGAGCGAGACGGCTACGCCGATATCGTCGGGCGCGCCGCCTGAGCCGGTTCAAATCGGGGATCGGAGGTCGACAAGGCGATGCGGCGCGCAGTTCTGAGCAGCGGAGAGACGTCGATCGCCCTTCGTTTGCGGGACACGCCGACAGCGGATGCGCTGTGGTCGCGCTTGCCGATCGAGGCGGCGGCGCGGATCTGGGGCGACGAGGTCTATTTCGAGGCGGGCGGTCCGCGTCTGGCCGAGGAGCCTGAAGCGAAGGCGCTCATGACGCTCGGCGAGATCGCCTATTGGCCGGACGGAGACGCGGTGGCGTTGGGCTTCGGCGAGACCCCGATCTCCGCGCCCGGGGAGATCCGCCTGGCGGCGCCCTGCAACGTCTGGGCGGACGCCGAGGGGGATCTGAGGCTGCTCTCCGCGGTTCGGCCCGGGGACCGCATCCTGCTCCGTCGCGCCTGACGCGGCGCCCGCCCTATGCTTGCCGCGCCGCAGCCTCGCCGGAGAGGGGGCGAGACGCGGCGCCAGTTGGAGACAAGACGATGAACGCCATCGCAGACCAGAAATCCGCGCTCGCCGAGGCGCTGTTGGCCGAGGGCGCCGTCGCCGATCCCGCCTCGGAAGCGCCCTGGGCGCAGCGCTTTCGGGCCGCGGCGGTCGAGCGGGTCCGCGCCCTGGGCGCGCCGGTGCGCCGCGACGAGTATTGGAAGTACACGGATCCGAGCAGCCTGACCCGGCCGGTTCCTCTCGCGCCGGCCTCCGCGGCCGCGCCGCCCCGCCGAGGGCCTTTCGCGGCGATCGAGGCCGTGACGTTGACCTTTGTGAACGGTCTGTTCCGCCCCGATTTGTCGGACCCGCTGGCGCTCGAAGGCGTCGAGACCGTCCCGCTTTCTCAAGCGCTTATTGGAGAAAGCTGGGCCGCGGACCAGCTCGGTCGGCTCGAGGCGGAGGGCCAGGCGCCCGTCGCCCGGCCGCTCGCGGCGCTGAACGGCGCTCTGGCGCGCGACGGGGTTCTGATCCGGGTGACCGGGACGCCGTCGAAGCCCATACATCTGCGGTATGAGGCCGATGGCGAAGGAGGCGGGGCCGCGCGACTGCGCTCTTTGGTGGCGCTGGAGGAGAACGCGAGCCTCTCGCTGCTCGAAAGCGGGCCGGGCGCGCATCGCTTCAATACGGTCCTCGAAGTGAGCCAGGCGGCGGGATCGGCTTTCCATCACGCGCGCCTTCAGGTGGATCCCGCGATGGACCAGGTGGTGAGCGGCCTGTTCGCGCGGCTCGAGGCGCGGGCTCAGCTCAAGAGCTTCACGCTCCGCTCCGCCGCGAAAGCCGCGACCGTGGCGCATCCTCTCGCGCGGAACGAGGCCGTGTTGACCCTCGCAGGCGACCACGCCTCGGCGCATATCGCAGGCGGGATCCTGGGCCGCGCGGACGCGCATGCGGATTTCACCGTGTTCCTGACCCACGACGCCGAGGACTGCGAGAGCCGCCAGGTGTTCAAGACCGTGCTCGACGATGAGGCGCGCGGGGTCTTCCAGGGCAAGATCCTGGTCAAGGAGGGCGCGCAGCGCACGGACGGGTATCAGATCAGCCAGTCGATCCTGTTGTCCGAGGCCTGCGAGTTCGACGCCAAGCCCGAGCTCGAGATCTACGCCGACGATGTGCAATGCAGCCACGGCTCCACCACGGGGGCGATCGACGAGACTGCGCTGTTCTATCTGCGATCGCGCGGCGTCGATCAGGCGACGGCGGAGGCTTTGTTGGTCGCGGCCTTCATCGAGGAGGCGGTCGACGAGATCGACGCCGATGCGCCCGCCGGCGAGGCGGTGCGCGACGCCGTCCGGGCCGAGGTCGCGCGCTGGATGGCGGATCGCTCGGCCGGTTGAGCCGACCGGCCGGGGGCGCTTCGCCCGTCGAAGCGCTCCTGAGCGAAAAGCGCAGGTGATAGTTCCGCCATGAGCGACACCAACAGGGCCGATGCGCCCCAGCCTACGGGCCTGATCGACCGCTTGGCCGCGGGCTATCGCGATCCCGCCGCGTCGATGCGGTCGCTGCTGGCGGCGCGGCCGAGCGAGGGCGTTCTGCTGAGCCTGTTGCTGCTCGGCGCCTTCATGGGCGTCGTAGGGGCGTGCCTCGAGATTTTCGGGGCCGCCGCGGCGGTCGGCGCGCAAGCGGCCGGGCCCGAGGCTGGCGAGCGATTCCGGGCGCAGATCGGGACGGTGTTCGTCGCGCGGATGCTGCTGTTTCCAATCGCGCTCTATCTGGGGGCGGCGGTTTTGAGCCTGCTCGCGCGCGCGGGGGGCGGCTCGGGCGGCGCCTATGAGAGCCGTGCGGCTATGATCTGGGCTGCGGTGCTGGTGGCGCCGCTCGGCCTCCTGTTGAGCGTCCTCGACGCGGTGGGCGCGGCGAGCGGGCTCGCCGCCCTCGAGACGGGCGGCGGGATCGCATGGCGGGCGGGCGCGGCAGTCGCGTCCCTGGCGGCCGCAAGCTTCGCGCTCTATCTCTGGGCGTCTTGCGTCGCGGCCGCGCATGGGTTTCGGTCTCGGCTCAAAGTGGCGGCGGCGGGGCTCGGCGTTCTGGCGGCGATGGCGGCGATTTGGATTGCGGCGGCGTCGCTGTAGAGCCGTGGCGAGCGCCCGTGGCGGTCTGAAGGGGCGCGCGAGGCGGCGAGAGAAACGGCTGCGGCGCTGTCGCAAGGCCGAAAGCGCGAACCGAAGCGCGGCGGTGGGAGCCGCGCTCTCTGGAGGTGGGGTGACATGGCGGGGCTGACATGGCGGGGCTGACATGGCGATAGGCCAGCTGATGGCGCGTTGGGCCGAGGCCTACGCCGACCCCCGTGGGTCGGCGCGTCGCATTTTGTCCGCTTCGCCGACTTGGGTGGACGCCTGCGCCATGGTGCTGCTCGCGACCGTGCTGCAGCTCATGATCGAGATCGTGCTGGAAAACGTCGCGCCGAACCTCGACGGCGCCGCCGGAGCGCCCGAGTCGGGGGCTGCGGAGGGGGCGGCCGGCGGGGCCGGCGAGCGGCTGGAGGAAGCGGATCCGATCGCTTTCGCGTTCCGAACGCTCGGCGCCAACCTGGTGCTGTTCGCCTTGGTGTCGCTGGTCGCCTGGTTCGTTGGACGGCAGGCGGGCGGCAAGGGGCGGTTCACGGATGTGATGTCGATGGTCGGCTGGCACGCGCTGGCCGGGCTGCCGCTCCAGGTCGTCTTTCTCTTGGTCTTCGCGTTCGTCGGGCCGTCGGGAAGCGGCTTTGCGTCGCTGCTGTTTTTGGCGGTCGCGGTCTATCTCTTGTATCTGTTCGCCGCGTTCATCGCCGAGGCGCACGGCTTTCAGAATGTTGGTCTGGTGATGGCCGCCTCCTTCGGCGTTCTGTTCGCGTTTTCATTCGTCTCCGTGCTCGTTCTGGCGCGCATGGGGCTGCTGGAGATGCCATGACCTACGACGTCGCCCAAATTCGAGAGGATTTTCCGATCCTGTCGCGCACGGTGCACGGCCGGCCTCTGGTTTATCTCGATAACGGCGCGAGCGCCCAAAAGCCGCGCGCCGTGATCGAGGCCGTGTCCCGATCCTACAGCCACGAATACGCCAATGTGCATCGAGGCCTGCACTATCTCTCGAACCTCGCCACCGAGCAGTACGAAGCGGTGCGGGGCAAGATGGCCAAGTTCCTCGGCGCCCGGTCCGAGGAGGAGATCATCTTCACTCGCGGCACGACCGAGGCGATCAATCTCGTCGCCTACGCCTGGGGCGAGCCCAATCTCTCGGAAGGCGACGAGATCGTGCTCTCGGTGATGGAGCACCACGCCAACATCGTGCCCTGGCATCTGCTCCGCGAGCGCTTCGGCGTGAAGCTGGTGTGGGTGGATGTCGACGCCGCCGGCGATCTGGATCCGGCCGCGGTGTCGGCGGCGATAACGGAGCGCACGCGGCTGGTCGCGATCACGCATATGTCGAACGTGCTCGGCACCGTGGTCGATGTGAAGACCATCGTCGAGGCCGCCCGCGCCGTCGGCGCGGCGGTGCTGGTCGACGGCTCGCAGGCGGCGGTCCACATGCCGGTCGACGTCTCCGAACTCGGCTGCGATTTCTACGCGGTCACCGGCCATAAGCTCTACGGCCCCTCAGGCTCCGGCGCGCTCTATGTCCGCTCCGACCGGTATGAGGAGATGCGTCCGTTCCACGGCGGCGGCGATATGATCCGCGAGGTCGCCAAAGAGCGCGTCACCTATAACGACCCGCCGCATAAGTTCGAAGCCGGCACTCCGCCGATCACCCAGATCATCGGGCTCGGCGCGGCGCTCGACTATCTGGACGGGCTCGGCATGGCGAACATCGCGGCCCATGAGCGCCGGCTGCGCGACTATGCGCAGGAGCGGCTCGACGGGCTCAACTGGCTGCAGGTCCAGGGTCGGAGCGAGACCAAGGGCGCGATCTTCTCCTTCACGATGGAGGGGGCGCACCCGCACGACATCTCGACGGTGATCGACCGCCAGGGCGTGGCGGTGCGGGCGGGCCATCACTGCGCCCAGCCGCTGATGACCCATCTCGGCGTCAGCGCCACCACCCGGGCGTCCTTCGGGCTCTACAACACGGAGGCCGAGGTCGACGCGTTGGTCGCGAGTCTCGAGACCTGCCGCGAGTTGTTTCTCTGACGCGAAGCTCGGGGGGCGGTGTCAGCGGATGGTCCGCCCCTCGCCGAGCCCGAACGCCCAGAGCGTCGACTGACCGGCCGCCTTCAACAGATTGAACGGGACCGCCAGGATCTCGCGGAACACGGCGAGCGTCGCCCGACCGGTCCCGACCGCGGCGAGCCCCGGCGCCGGCGCCAGGCCGACGACCCGGGCGTCGTTGTTCCGCCGCCAGTACCAGAACAGCGCGCCGGCCCGCGCCAGGTGATAATCGTCGGTCACGACCAGCAGCCGCCGCCAGCCGCGCGCCCGGGCGATCATCAGCGTGAAGCGGGCGTTCTCGAAGGTCGAGACCGCGCGGCCCTCGACGACGATGCGGGCGGCGGGCGCGCCCTCTGCGATCAGGCGGGCCGCCATCTCAGCCGCCACGTTGCGTCCGCTCGCGTCATGCGGTCCGCCCGAGACGACGATGTTGGGCGCTCGGCCCGCGCGCCAGAGCGCGAGCCCGGTCTCGACCCGCGCCGCGGTGAAGCCGTCAAGCGATCCGTCCGGCCGCAGCCCTGCGCTCAACACCACGATCGCGTCCGCTTCCGGCCAGGCGCCGGGCGCGCGTCCGAGGTTCGCGAACCAAGCCCAGGCGCCGAGAACCAAAAGACTGGTCGCGAGACCGACCCCGGTCGCGCTCCAGAGCCCGATCGCCAGCGCGCGGAGCAGGAACGGCGCGAGCATGACTCAGCCCGGTCCCTCGCAGACCGCGCGCGTCCGCTCGACGGCCGCTTCGTCGACCGAAGGCGGGCGCGTCGCAGGGTCGGCGTAGAGCGCGGCGATCTCCTGGGCGAGCCCGCCGATTCCGTCGTCCGCGCCGCCGGTGAGGCGTTTCGTGAGCGCCGCGCAGGTCTGGGGATCAGGGCGCGCAGGCGCATCGAGCGGGCCGCGGGCCGCGGTCAGATAGACCAAGATCAGGTCGAGGGAGACACGCCGTTCGCTCCGCCAGCTCTCGAGCGCGGCGGCGGCGTCCCCGCCGCAGAGCGCCGCGCGGCGCTGGTCCGCGCAACCGATCTCCGCCGCGCGCTGGACCAGGGGCGCCGCCTGCGGATCCGCGTCCGATCCCGGATCGCCCGCCGTCCTCGCGCAGCCCGCGAGCGCCAGCGCCGAGAGTGCGACGATCGCAGAGAGTGGGGCGCGGGCGCGTTCGCTCACTCCCATTCGATCGTTCCCGGCGGTTTCGAGGTGACGTCGTAGGTCACGCGGTTGACGCCCTGGACCTCGTTCACGATGCGCGTCGCGACGCGGGCCAGGAAGGCGTGCTCGAACGGGAACGCCTCCGCGGTCATGCCGTCGACGGAGGTCACCGCGCGGAGCCCGCAGACCCGCTCATAAGTCCGCCCGTCGCCCATCACGCCCACGGTGCGCACCGGCAGCAGGACCGCGAAGGCCTGCCAGATCTGGTCATAAAGCCCGGCCGCCCTGATCTCCTCCAGATAGATCGCGTCCGCCTTGCGCAGGATCGCGAGCGCCTCCGGGTCGACCGCGCCGAGGCACCGGATCGCGAGCCCTGGTCCGGGGAACGGGTGCCGCCCGACGAAAGCCTGCGGCAGCCCGAGCTCCCGCCCGAGCGCGCGGACCTCGTCCTTGAAGAGCTCGCGGAGCGGCTCGACGAGCGTCATGTTCATCCGCTCCGGCAGGCCGCCGACATTGTGGTGGCTCTTGATCGTGACGGACGGTCCGCCGTCGAAGGACACGCTCTCGATCACGTCCGGATAGAGCGTGCCCTGGGCCAGGAACGCCGCGCCGCCGACGCTCGCCGCCTTCTCCTCGAACACGTCGATGAAGAGCTTGCCGATCGTCTTGCGCTTGGCCTCGGGGTCGGAGACCCCGTCGAGCGCGGACAGGAAGCGGGCGCTCTCCTCCGCATGGATCAGGGGGATGTTGTAGTGGTCTCGGAAAAGGGTCACGACCTCCTCGGCCTCACCCTGGCGCATCAGCCCGTGATCGACGAAGACGCAGGTCAGCCGCTCTCCGATCGCCTCGTGGATCAGGACCGCCGCGACCGAGCTGTCGACCCCGCCCGAGAGGCCGCAAATCACCCGACCCTCGGGGCCGACCTGCGCGCGGATCGCGGCGATCGCCTCCTCGCGATAAGCGCCCATGGTCCAGTCGCCCGGCACGCCCGCGATCCGGCGCACGAAGTTCTCGAGGATCTTCGCGCCGTTCGGCGTGTGCACGACCTCCGGATGGAACATCACGCCGTAGAACCGGCGATTCTCGTCCGCGAAGGCGGCGTAGGGCGCGCCCGGGCTGGCGGCGATCGGCGCGAAGCCGTCGGGCAGGCGCGTCACCCGGTCGCCATGGGACATCCAGACCGTCTCCGCGCCGCCCACGGGCGCCAGCCCGTCGAAGAGCGGGGAGAGGGCCCGGATCTCGAGCTCCGCGCGCCCGAATTCCCGATCGCCGACGCCTCGTGCTTCGCCGCCGAGCTGGTGGACCATCGTCATCTGGCCGTAGCAGATGCCGAGCACGGGCACGCCGAGCGCGAAGACCTGGGGATCGGCCTGCGGCGCGCCGGCGTCGGTCACCGAGGCGGGGCCGCCCGACAGGATCACCGCTTTCGGCTCGAACTGGTTCAGGAACGCGGCGTCCACCCGGTTGTAGGGGTGGATCTCGCAATACACGCCGGCCTCGCGCACGCGGCGGGCGATCAGCTGCGTCACCTGGGAGCCGAAATCGACGATCAGGACGCGGTTTGGATGAGGGGTGGTCATGCGCTCAGCAGTTAGCCGGGAGGCGCGCGCGGAACAACGGGGATCTCGCGTTCAGGCCCGTCGCGTCGGCATCGCTAAGGCCACGATCGCCGCCAGCGCGGTGCAACCGCCGGAGACCATGACCGCGTAGAGCTGCGCGTCGACCAACGTCGCCCTCGGCGTCATGGCCATCCAGACGGCCGCCGCCTCGAGGCCCAGCGGCGGGGTGAAGAGCAGCAGCCAGCCTAGGGCGCTCCCTCCCAGCACCGCGCGGAGGCGGAGCGCATGGATCAGGAGCGCGACCGGCATGACGGCGACGGCCAGCACGCCGAAAAAGGTCGTGTATTCGTCCGCCCAAGTCACGTTCGCGTCGACCCAGAGCCCGAGCGCCGCAACGAGCGCGAGGCCGGCGAGCAGCGCGAGGCCGTAGCCGAAGCGATGCTCCCAGAAACGCCCGCTCGATGCGGGGGGGGCGGCGGACGGCGCGGCCCCGGCCGGATCCGGCGTCGCTTTCGCGAGCCCGAGCGCGTCCATCAGCTCCTCGACGTCGCGGTTGAACCGGTTGTGGCTGACGGTGACCGCATTGCGCCGAACGATCGGTCGAAGCGGCTCCGGCAAATCCGCCTCCCTCGGCATCTCCGCCCCGTCGACCAGAACCGGGATCACCCGGACCCCGCGCGCCAGCGCCGTTTCAAGCTCGATCCGCACGAAATCGTTCGGGTCCTCTAGCCGGTTGGTCCCGGTCGCGCCCTTGGCGGCCGCCCAGCGAGGGCCGATCACCGCAAGCAGCGCCTCGCTCTCGAGCACCGTCTCCTTCAGGATCTCGACGAAATCCGCCCCCGGCGGGATCGCGTCCACGTCCAGGAAGATTCGCTCGCCGCCGATCCGCGCGCGCAGCTGGTCATAGAGCCTGCCGGCGGCGCTCTGCGCGTCCTCGCGGCGATAGCTGATGAAGATTCGCCCGTCCAAACGCCCGTCCCCCGCATCGACAGATCGAGAGGGACCAAATCCCGCAGCGCGTCGTGGATCAAGCGCCGCGCGCTCTGGACGCTGCTGTCCAGGTCGTTCTCGCCGAATGACCCGCCGAAAACGGTCGCCTTTCGTCGCAGGCGGGACGCTAGAGTGCGCGATGGATAGTTTTGGAGCGCGCGATGACGGAAGACTCGGCGGTGAGCCCGGAGACGAGCATGAACGACCCGGCGCCGACGGAAGGCGCCCGACGCGGCCGGCGCGCCTCTGGCGGCGCGGCTGCGCGGCGGGCGGCGCGGACCGGCGGCGGGGTGGTCCAGTCGAGCTTCATCCGGCGACAGCTGAAACCCGCCGAAGCGCTCGACGAAGAAGGCATCGCGCTGATCGAGGCCAACGCCGAGACCGTGCTGCAGGAGATCGGCGTCGCCTTCGTCGAGAATCCCGCCGCGCTCGAGCGGTGGCGTCAGGCCGGCGCCGACGTCCAGGGCGAGCGGGTGCGCATTCCGAAAGGTCTCGCGCGGAAACTCTGCGAAACCGCGCCGTCGAGCTATGTTCAACACGCCAGGAACCCCGAGCGTTCGGTGGAGATCGGCGGGAACACGACCGTTTTCGCCCCGGTTTACGGCCCGCCCTTCGTGCGGGACCTCGCGGGCGGACGGCGCTACGCGACGATGGCCGACTTCGAGCAGATGGTGAAGCTCGTCTACATGTCGCCCCATCTGCACCATTCGGGCGGCACCGTCTGCGAGCCGACGGACATCGCGGTCAATAAGCGCCATCTCGACATGCTCTACGCGCATATGCGGCTTTCTGATAAGCCGTATATGGGCTCCGTGACCGCGCCCGAGCGCGCGGCGGACAGCGTCGAGATGTCTAAGATCCTGTTCGGTGCGGACTTCGTCGATCAGAACGCCGTGATGACGAGCCTGATCAACATCAACTCGCCGCTCACCTTCGACGGCGTGATGATGGGCGCACTCGAGGTCTATGCGGCCGCCGGCCAGGCTTCGATCATCTCGCCTTTCATCGTCGGCGGCGCGATGGCGCCGGTCTCAGTCGCGGGAACGCTGACCCAGGTGCTGGCCGAGGTGATGGCGGGCGTCGCCT
Source organism: Pseudomonadota bacterium (assembly GCA_039819865.1). GTDB lineage: Bacteria > Pseudomonadota > Alphaproteobacteria > Rhodobacterales > Rhodobacteraceae > JBCBRF01. The sequence goes on from JBCBRF010000001.1 coordinate 50,817, forward strand.
ATAGCCAACTCGTCCGCCCCGGCGCGCCGGTGATCTTCGGGGCCTTCGTGACCTCGATCGACATGAACTCGGGCGCGCCGACCTTCGGCACGCCGGAGGCCAATCTAATCCTGACCGGCGCCGCCCAGCTCGCGCGGCGGCTGAACCTGCCGTTCCGCTCCGGCGGCTCGCTCTGCGGCTCCAAACTGCCGGACGCGCAGGCGGCCTATGAGAGCGCCAACACCATCACGCCGACGCTGAACGCCGGCGTGAACTTCTCGCTGCACGCCGCGGGTTGGCTGGAGGGCGGTCTCGTGGCGTCGTTCGAGAAGCTGGTGATGGACGCCGACCAGCTTGGCGCGCTGCATGTGCTCGCCAAGGGGGTCGATCTGTCCGAGGAGGCGCAGGCGATGGACGCGATCGCCGAAGTCGGCCCGGGCGGGCATTATCTCGGCTGCGGGCACACGCAACGGAACTTCGAGACGGCCTTCTGGCGCTCGAGCATGAGCGACTACAAGCCTTTCGAGACTTGGGCGGACGAGGGCGGTCGGGACATGGTCCAGCGCGCGGCGGACAAGGTCGCGCATCTGCTGGCCGAGCACGTCGCGCCGCCGCTCGATCCGGCGGTGGACGAGGCGCTGCGCGCGTTCATCGAACGCCGCAAGGACAGCGAGCCCGACGCTTTCGCTTAACGGCTCGTCCTCCTGTTCGGCGCGCCTTTTGCTACACGCTTTGCGGAAGGCTGGCGGCGCGCCGCTGCGAATGAAGAGTCGACAAAGCTCGATGATCGCGAGATGTTGCGGTCATGGGAGTCGGGGCTACTCGATATAGCCCGGCTCGCCGCCGCGAAATCTCGCGGCGCGGCTTTGGCGGATGTTCGCGGGTAGCGACCGCCTGACGCCGACCAATTTGGCGCGTTCTGGCGAAGGTTTCAGATGACCCGGCTCATCGATGCGGCGCGGCCCCGCGGTTACTCGGCCGGCCCTCAGGCGGATCGGGCGCTCAGCCGTCGGCGCGCGACGAACCGTTTGGCGCCGATCGTCGAGACGGCGGCGGCGCGGATCGACTGGTTCTCGGAATTCGACCGGCGGCCCGACGCCGCCGAGGGCGGGGCGGAGGCTGTCGAGCGCGAGCCGCTGTTTCCCTCGCTTCGCGCGCTTCTTCTGATGGGCGGCTGCGTCGCGGCGACGCCGGTTCTGATCGCGCAAGCCGCGCGGTTCCAGTCGATGCCGCCCGACGCTCAAGGCGCGCTGCTGGTCGCCTCGGTCTGCGCCGCCGCCGTAATCCTCGGCGGCGGGATGTGGGCCTGGCGCGGCCTGTCGGCGGAGCGCGTCGAGGCGGACCGGCCGGCGCCGGAGCCGGCGCGGGCGACGCACGTCAGCGCTCCTACGCCGCGGGGCGAGACGCTGGCGGAGGCGTTGTTCGGCTGCGCGCTCCAGACGACGAGCGCCGCCGAGGCCGATTGCGTCGATCCCGTGGTCTGGCTTCGAGAATTGCAGGGAACGGCCCGGCGCGAAGCCGCGGCGCCTCAAGCGGCGGCGCGCCAATCCTTCGCGCCATGTCCGGAGGCCCCGTCGGCGGGCTGGACGACGGAAGCGCTCGCTCTCGCGCAGGGCCCCGCAGCGCGTCAGCGGGCGGAGCGCCCGCATGCCGGCGGCCTCGACGATCCTCGCCAGTCGGCGCGCTGGAGTGCGCGCTGGGCCCATGCCCGGCGTTCGGCGGAGATCGCGCGTCGACGGGCGGCCGGTCGGGCGGGAAAAGCGCCGGGGCCGGGCGGCGCGCCGTTGAACGCGCCGCGGGACGAGCGCGCTCAGGACAAGCTGATGTGGCGGATCGCCCAGATGTCGAAGAGCGAGACCGCCCGGAGGCGCGCCGAGGAGGCCGCGACAGGTCTGCGCCGTTAGTCTTCGACCCCGGAGGCCCGCGGTCGCGCGCTGGGCTCCTGATATCGGAAAACCTGTCGGAGAACCCGTCGGAAAACCTGGCGGCAGGGTGCTGGTGGCTTCCGCGGCGATCCCTGTGGCGCGTCGCCACTCTCGGACGACCGCTAAAGAGCGCGACGGGCCGCGCCCCCGTCTAGGCCCGCTTTTTGGCGTCGTCGTCGGCGTCCGCGTCGTCCGCGTCGTCGGCGGCGGTCTCGGCCGCTTCCGTGCGCACGAGCTGCTCGTCAAGGCCGGCTTCGATCTCCGCTTCCTCGACGGCGTCGTCGAGCGCCTCCTCCGGCGGCGACGTCGCGTTCTCCGACGAAGCCTCGGCGTGGAACGCCGCGTCCTCCGCCTCGGCTTTCACCGCCTCGTCGCGCTCGAGCGCCCGTGCGAAATCCTCGGGGCTGAGGCTCGGGTCGGCGAGCTTGGGGTCGAACACGCTCGAGGGCAGAGCCACAGATTTTGAAAGCCGTTCGGCGAGCCGTTCGATCGTCGGCGCTGCGGCCTCCTTCTCGCCGCCGGAGTCGCGCTCGGAACGCGCCGCCTCTTCCGCCTTCTCCGCCGCTTCGATCGCCGCTCTCGGTGGGGCCAGGATGCTGAAGGGCACGCCGCGGGTCGCCCGGGCGCCCTTGATCGTCGCCTGCTCGCGCTCGGAGCCTTCGTCGGCGGCGTCTTTCTCGGGATCTCCCTTGGGGTCTCCGTCGGGGTGTTCCTTGGCGTGTTCCTCGGCGTCTTGCGCGGCCCCGTCCTCGTTCGCCGCGCTCTCTGCGCCGGCGTCCGCGGCCGACTTCGTCCGGCTCTCGCTCGCCGCCGCATCCGGCGCCGAGGTCTCGTCCGCTTTCGGCGCGGCGGCGGCGAACAAGCCGAGCGCGCCGGGCGCGCGGGCGCCTTTCCGGGGCGACGCCGCCGGATCCGACGCGGCGGGCGCGGAGCGCGGTTTGTCCGCCGTCGCCGGGCTCGTGTCCTGGGTGTTTTCTTGTCTGCCTTCTTGGATCGTTTCCGGATTCGCGCCTTGGGTTTCTTCTCGCTCGGTTCCTTGGAGCGGTCGCTCGGGCGTCTTGGCGCGCGCCACGGCCTCAGTTCCGGCGGGCGTCGTCGCGGGCTTCGCGGATCGGGGGCGAGCCTGGCCAAGCTCGAACATCGGAACGTCGGCCTCGTCCGGCTCGTCCGGCGTCGGCGCCTTCGGCGTTTGGTCTTCGGCGGTCGTCCGGGTCTCCGCACGCTGCTCGGCGAGCGCCTTCGCGGCGGCCGCGTCGCGCGGATCCGAGACCGGCGGAGCGACTGGCAGGATGGCTTCGGCGTAGACGCTTTCGCGCCCGCCGGCGCCGCGGGTGAAGCCCGGATCCGCGCCGATCTCCTCAAGCGGGCTTGCGAACATGACCGACCCGCCCATGCGCTCGGCCAAGTTGCTGGCCACCATGCGCCCGAGACGCGCCTCGCCGACGCGCCCGCGGAGCGCCGGATCGTCGCGAGATCCGATTGGCGCGCCGAATCCCTCGGAGGCCGGGTCTTCGGCGGTTCCGTGGGTCGCCGGAAACGCGCCGACGGCGCTTGGCCGAGCGACTGCGATCAGCTGAAAGCGGACCGCGTCCTCCTCGGCCTCGACCCGCAGCTTGGCGACGTCGCCCATCCGCCCGCGGGCGATGGCGTCGAGCATCATATTGACCAGCACCCGCCGCAGCGCGCGTCGATCGGCGACGATGTGCGGCGTGTTGGGCGCGACCTCGACCGCGAGCGCCACGCCCGCGTCCTCGGCCCGCGCGCGCACCAGACGCATCGCGCCATCCGCCAGCGGCGCGGGGTCCACGCGCTCGGTCTGCGCCGCGAAGCGGCCGGCCTCGATCGCCGCCAGATCCAGCAACTCGTCGATCATCTCGAGCAGTTGCGCTCCGCCCTCATGCGCGCGGCTGGCGTAATCGCGGTAGCGATCCGCGCCGAGCGGGCCGAACAGCTCGTTCTTCAAAATCTCGGTGTAGCCGACGACCGATTTCACGGCGCTTCGAAGATCGCCGTTCACATGGGCGAGGAAGCCTTCGCGCTCCGGATCGGCGAGGTCCTCGACCTCGGCGCCCGGGCGCCAGCGGGCGCGGAGCACGAGCAGCGCGTCGTCCGCGCTCTCCGGTCCGCCCGGAGGACGGGGAGCGGCGTCGCCCGGCCAGGCCTCCGCCTCGATCCAGCGGAAGCCGCCGAGTTTCGAGTGCATCCGAACGGTGAGCCGCGCGGCGGCGCGGTCCTCCGGCGGCGGCGCGTCCGGGTCCGCGGCGTCGATGCGGCGCGCCGGGTCGCCGAGCAGGGCGGCCACGACCTCCTGGTCGTCCGGGTGGGTGATGGTCTCGACGTTCATGCCGCGCAGCGCCTCGCGGTCGATCGCGAGCGTAGCCTCCGGCGCGCCGATCGACTGGGTGATGCGCCCGTCCCGGTCGATCCGCAGCGCGCAGACCTCGCCCGCCTGGGCGAGGATCGAAAGCGCCTGGCGCGCCGCGATCGTCGGGTGGCGGAGCGGCGGCAAGGCGCGGGCCCAGGAGGTCAGGGCCGCCCAGACGGCCGCGGCGGCCGCTGCGGCTGCGCCGCCCCACGAGATCGCGGCGATCATCTCGCGCTGGTCGCGGGGCTGGAAGCCGAGAAAGCGGATCGGCGGGTCGGGCGCGAAGGCGAGCGCGAGGACCAAGGCCGCCGCGGCCAAACCCGCGAAGGCCGCGCTTCGGGCCCCGCCGACCACCGCCGCGGCGAGGAGCGCCGCAAACGCCCAAGGCGCGGCGGGCGACAGGGCCCCGCCGCTCGTCCAGGTGAAAAAGGCGGTCGCCGCGATCAGCGGCGCGGTCGCCGCCGCGAAACTCCAGGCCGGCGCCGCGCGCCCGGTCGCGAGGCCCGCCAGCCCCACCAGAGGGGCGGCCGCGACGACGACAAGCGCCGCCGCCCAAAGCGGCGCGTCGTCGATCGACAGCGCCATCACTGCGAGCGGCGCGAACGCCGCCGGGGCCGCCGCCGCAATCGCTTGGCCTCCGCCGAGGCGCGTCAGCGCGCCGCTCGGCCGTGTCTGCGTCTCGGTCAAGTTCCGCCTCGCTCTCTCCTGACGCGACGGTGTGTACCGCGTCCGTCCCACCCACCACAAGCGGCGCGGGCGGGCGCGGGCCGCAATCGCTCTTTTGAGGGGTGCGGACGCGGCGCGCACCACAATCACGCCCCGCGGTGACCTTGATCACGGCGCCGAGACCCCGGCTTTCCTAAATGCGGAACGGTTCGAGAGGCGCGGCGGTCTCGTCGGCGAAGCGCCGGAGAGACGCCAGGTCGAAGAACGTCATGCTGAAAGGCGTCGGGGAGACGGACGTCGGGGAGGTTGCGATGGATTTTCAGAACGTGGCCTGGGCGGAGATCGACGCCCCCGATTTGCATCGTCTGTTCGAGGCCGGCGTGCCCGAGCCGCGCCGCGCGCGGGCCTCGACGACCGGACCGGTCGCGCCGCTCCACCCGCGTTTCGCGTCCTCCGAGGTCGCCGAGACGATCTCCGGCGCCGCGCGGCGCGCGCTCGGCGCCACGCCGGCCGTCCGCAGGGTCAGGCGGCGACGCTGACGATCCTGTTGGTCGGCAGCCAGATCCGCATCTCCGTGCCCTTGCCCTTGTCGGAGCGCACCTCGAGCCGGCCGCCATGCATCTCGATCAGGGACTTGGCGATCGGCAGCCCCAGCCCGGTGCCGTCGTGCGCACGGCTGAGATCGCCGTCGATCTGACCGAACTTCGCGAGCGCTCGCGGGATCTCTTCGGCCGACATGCCGATCCCGGTGTCGCGCACCGAGACGATCACGCCCTCGTCCTTCACCGCCGCGGACAAGGTCACCGATCCGCCCGGCGGGGTGAATTTGATCGCGTTCGACAGAAGGTTGAGGATCACCTGCTTGATTCGGCGCTCATCGATCAGCATCGACGGCAGGTCTTCGGGAATTTCGTGGCGCCCGTGGAGCCCGGCCGATTGCATGCGCTCCTGCAGAAGCACGGCGCATTCCTTCAGCACGGCGCCGAGATCGGTCTCCTCCTCGGCGATCTCGAAACGACCGGCCTCGATTTTCGAAAGATCGAGGACGTCGTTGATCAGATCGAGCAGGTGGCGGCCGGAGGTGTGGATGCTCGTCGCGTACTCGCGATATTGCGGATCGAGCGGACCGAAGAGCTGGTCCTTCATGATCTCCGAGAAGCCGATCACCGCGTTCAACGGCGTGCGGAGCTCGTGGCTCATATTCGCGAGGAACTCGGACTTCACCCGGTTGGCGTCCTCGGCCTTTTCGCGCGCGAGCTGAAGCGCGTCCGCGGCCAGCTTCAGCTCCGTCACGTCGAGCAGGAAGCCCTGCGCGAGCGTGCGCTGAACCTCGCGGCCGTCGACGGTCTCGGTCTCGCGCACGACGGTCAGCATGTTCCGCACGTTCAGGACCGCGCCGTCGGCCGCCCGGACGCGGTACTCGATGGTGTGGTAGTGGTCGAACGGGACTTTCGGGATCTCTTCGAACAGCACGCGCTGGCGATCGCCCGGGTGGATATGGTCGGCCCAGAAGCCCGGGACGACCCACTGAGACGCCGGAAAGCCTGTCAGATCCTCGATCTGCGGGCCGATATAGGTGAAGCGCCGGGCGTCCAGATCCGCGGTCCAGGGCGTGACGTTGGTCGATTCCGCCAGGTGGCGGAACCGCGCCTCGCTGGCGTCGAGCTCGCGCTGCTTGCGCTCGATGTCTCGCGCGATGCCCTCGTCGCCTCGGTTTGGCGCGGCGTGGTCGGCGCCGAAGGCGAGGCGGAGCGCAATCGCGCCGAGCATCGCGATCAGGCCCGCGCCCGCGGCGAGCCATAGCGGCCAGGTCCCGGCGCGATCCGCCCTCAGTCGGACGAAGACGCGCTTGTCGCCGAAGCGCACGTCCGCGCCGAAGGCCCCGCTGTCGCTCTCTGCGCTCCTCATACCCGTCGTCAGCACGCGACTGGTGAGCGGTGCGGCTTCGAACAGAAGACCGAAGGCCTCCGAGCCGTCCTTCACCGGCCAGACGAGCCATGCGCGCAGCCAGACGTTTTCAGCGTTTGACGCGGGAGCGAGTGCGGCGGCGGCGAGCGGCGCCTCGCCCATCGCGCGTGTCGCCGCTTGGGAGAAGCGCGCGCCCTCGTCCGCACCGGCGAAAGCGCCCGCCGCCGCCTCCGCCATCCGGCCGCCCACGACGTCCAGGACCTGGTGCGGCGCGCCTGCTTGATCCGCGCGCGCGAACATCGCCGCCGCGAGGACGCGCGCGCCGAGCTCTGGGTTCCGCCCCTCGCTTTCCAGGACGCGTTTCGCCGATGCGAAGGCGTCTTCGATGTTCCAGTCGCCCGCCGCGATGCGCGGCGCCGCGAGGCCGCCGGCGATCTCGACGCGCCCCATCGTCGCCGCGAGATGCTGCGCCGCCGCGGTCTCCGCCCGAGCGCGCGCATCGTCGAACAACCGGTCGGCGGCGCCGTAGGCGCCCAGGCCCGCGACGACGCCCGCCAAAGCGCCGATGGCGAGGGTCTTCGCCCTATGGCCGAACCTCCGGTTCATCTGCGTCCTCGAGTTGCACTTCTCGGCGGCAGTATCGACGCTCTCGGCTAACCGCCGATTAAGCGCGCTGCGGAAATTGCGGGCGCGGCTGGACGGGGGGCGGCTTCGATGATATAGGAAAAAAAACCTATATTGGAGGATATGAGATGTTGGAGAAGGATCGCGCCGGGATGGCGCAGAGCAAAGAGGAGCGCCGGATGCTGCAGATTCTGCTGCCGGTCGGGGCTTTCGCGTTCTGCGCGCCGGGCGACCGGATCGCCCTGTTCGGTCCGCAGAACCAGTTTCGCGCGCCGCTGGCCCGGCCGACCGCCGAGCAGCTCTCGGAGTGGCGTCGGCGAGACTGGCTGGAGCGGGCTCAGGATCAGGGATCGCCTGGCGGAAGAACCGAGCGCTGGCGTCTGAACGAGCTCGGGCGGGCCGCGGTGGCGCGGGGGCGGGACGCCGACCAAGCGCGCGCCCGGCGAACGGTGCGCGCCGCGCTCGACGGAACGTCGCCCGCGTCCGGCGGGCCGCCGCCGCGGCTTTCCCTCGACGAAAGCCCGCTCGCGGCGCTCGCCCGCCGCAAGGATGCGAACGGCGCGCCCTGGCTCACCGCGACCGAAGTCGAGGCGGGAGAGCGCCTGCGGGCGGACTTCGAGGCCGCCGGCATAGCCCCCTCGGTCGCTCAGAATTGGGATCGTTTCCTGACGGTCGTCGACGAGACCGGCGCGCGGGCCGGTCGCGGGCCTGCGGGCGGCGCTGCGGCGGACCGCGTGCGCTCGGCTCTCGCCGCGCTCGGCCCCGGGCTATCCGACGCCGCTTTTCGGACGTGCTGCTTCCTCGAAGGGGTCGAGCGGCTCGAACGCCGGATGGGGTGGTCGGCGCGGTCCGGCAAAGTGGTGCTGAAGATCGCTCTGGCGCGCCTTGCGGCGCATTACGGGCTCGGGCTCGTGAACGAGCGCGTGGGGCGCATCCGCGTCTGGCGATCGGACGCGGTCAGCCTGGCCGAGGCGCGCGAGTAGAGGGGGGCTCCGAATGCGCCTGTAACCGAAACGCCCGATCGCGCGTCCTTTCGAGCGGTGAACGCGAAAAAGCGTGAAGATGTTGCAACTTGGGCCGATTCGCGTTAGCAACATCGTAATGTTGCACTGCAGCACGGCCGCCGTCGCTCCACGTGTCCGATCGGCGGCCGAACGCTCGGTGCGACGGCGCGCCCACCCAAAGGACGATGCGGCCGCGCCAGACGAAGGGCGAGAAGCGACGGAAGGTGCAAGGCATGACGAAATCCGGCGAGACGCCGATGGCGGGCTTCCCGACGGCCGCGATCACCGAGGCGATGTCCGGGGCGATGTCCGGGGCGATGGGGCCGTTCGGCGGCGGCAATATGATGACGGACGGTATGGCGATGCTGGGCCGCTGGTCCGCCGGGCCGTTCGGTTGGCTCGAGGCTGCGGACGCCGCCAAGCCCGCCGAATCGCCGATGGAAATGTGGGTCAGCATGTTCCCCACCTCGCCCTATTTCGGGGTGAAGTGGGTGTTCCAGGACATGGCCAAGGACATGACCGACGGCATGCAAAGTTTCGCCGGCGCGATGATGCCCGGCGACAAAGCGGGGCTGCCGTTTTCCGCGACAGCGGCGGCTGAACAGATGAAGCTCGGCGGCGGCGATCTCGGCAAAATGCTCGAGCGCGGCGCTTCCATCTCCGGCGAGGGCAAAGCGCAGCAGATCGACGAGCAAGGCGACGAGGAAAACGCGACCGTGAGCGTCGACGTTAAGAAAGCCGTCGCCGCCGCCAAGCCGGCGCCGAAAGCGACCAAGGCGCGCGAGGCCAGCGCGGCCGAAGCCTCCGCCGCGGACGCGCAGGCCGCCGCGGAGAAAGCGGCGCTTGAGAATGTCGGGGTCGGCGCGATCTCGGACCTCGCGGCCGTCGGGGGCGTCGCGGCCGCGTTCTCCGCGGATCTCGGGAAGCCCGCTGAGAAGAAAAAGGCGGATCTCCGCGTCGTCGGCGGCTCCGACCAGGGCGCCGACGAGGCGCCGCAAAAGCCGAAGGGCCTGTTCTCGAAGAAGCCGCAGAAGATCGATGATCTGAAGCAGATCCGCGGCGTCGGTCCGCGGCTCGAGAAGCTGCTGAACGAGGCTGGCGTGTATCAGTTCAAGCAGATCGCCGCGTTCCGCGACGAGGATTTCGCTTGGCTGGACGACAAGCTCTCGACCTTCAAGGGGCGCGGTCTGCGGGACAAGTGGCGCGATCAGGCCGAAGAGCTGTTGAAGAGCTGACCGGGGCGGGGTTCCGCGCGCCGAACGAAGGGCCGCCTCCACCGATGAGGCGGCCCTTTCGGTTTGTCAGCCGGCCGCGTCGTAGATCGCGAGAAAATCCTCGGCCTTAAGGCTCGCGCCGCCGATCAGGGCGCCGTCGACATTCGGAACCGCAAATATCTCGGCCGCGTTGCCAGGTTTGACCGATCCGCCGTAGAGGATGCGGAAGGCCTCTCCCTCAGCGCCAAAACGCTCCCGGAGCGCCTCGCGCAGCGCGCCATGGATCTCCGCGATGTCCGTGGGCGTCGCGGTGCGCCCGGTTCCGATCGCCCAAACCGGCTCATAGGCGATCACCACCGTCTCCGGCGTCGCGGCGTCGGGCGTCGAGCCGGCGAGTTGAGTGGTCGCGACCGCGACCGCCCGGCCCGCGTCGCGCTCCTCCAGCGTCTCGCCGATGCAGATGATGGCGACGAGGCCCGCGCGTCGGGCCGCCTCCGCCTTGGCGCGCACCATGGCGTCGGTTTCTCCGTGGTCGGCCCGCCGCTCGGAGTGCCCGACGATCACGGCCTGGGCGCCCGTCTCGGCGATCATCTCCGCCGACAGATCGCCGGTATGCGCGCCGCTCTCGGCCGGATGGCAGTCCTGCGCGCCGACCACGACGCTGGTTTCGCGCGACCGCTCGCCAAAGCCGAACAGCAACGTCGCCGGCGGGCAGATCAGCGCGTCCGCGTAATCCGCGCGCTCAGCGACGCCGTGAACGATGGCGTCGAACACGTCGGCCGAGGCGATCAGACCGTTCATTTTCCAGTTTCCAGCGATCAACGGACGGCGTTCGGCCATGGCGTCTCTCCTTTGCCGATGAGGCGTTTCGGATGCGTGGGATGCGGATAACCGCCCGGCGATCCAATGCAAAGTCTCGACCGGCGAGGACGCCGCTCTCGGCGCGCCGTACGAATCGGGAGGAGGGGCGGCCAAACGTATGGCCGCGCACTCACCCTACGGTTGCATTCGGCCGCGCCCGATTTCCCGCACATTGACCCCCTGTCCGACGCACTGTGTCCTTTCGTCGTCATGTGATCGACATAGTTGCGCAGACGCGACAGAATTTTACGATCTTTATTCAGTCTGAAGCGCGGATCACTCTTCTCTTTGCTTCAAACCGAGTGCTATACAGAAATTGCCCGGTTCGCCGACAGCCGCTCTCTCCTCCTCGCTGGACCCTCGGGTCCACAGTCGGTGTTCCGGGCACCTCACCCTCCAAGATCCCCATACACTTCACAATCCTGTCGAGCTTTCCGTCGGATCATGCGATCTGCGTCGGCCCGCGATGTCCGGCGGCGACGCGACGCGCCTAGGGACGCTCGGCGGCATCGCTGCGGGTCTCGTCGCTGCGGGTCTCGTCGATGCGGCGCATAAGATCGCAGGACGCGAGGCGAGCGGCTTTGATCGTCCCGTAAACGGTCGCGGATAACCATCAACCGTGCTTGGATCGGGAGGGGCCGCGCCATGCGCGAGGGCGGTTCCGGTCGGGATCGGCGCGCCGCAACGTCGTCTCCGCGCCGGGGAGCGGCGGAAACGGCTTCGCGCCATGGTCCGTTCGCGATAAGTTGTCCTTTGACCCGAACGCGTTTCGAGGCGTTCCGAGATCGATTTCCGAGGCTTGAACCCGAGGCTTGAACCGATGGCCCGTTATTCCGTTTTCGCCCTCGCCAAGAACGCGATGAGCTATCACCAGGGCTGGGAGCGCGCCTGGCGCAACCCGGAGCCTAAGGATGCGTACGATGCGGTCATCGTCGGGGCCGGCGGGCACGGCCTCGCAACCGCCTATTATCTCGCTAAGAACCACGGCGTGACCAATGTCGCGGTGCTCGAGAAGGGATGGCTCGGGGGCGGCAATACGGGGCGGAACACGACGATCATCCGCTCGAACTATCTGCAGGACGAGTCGGCGGCCCTCTATGAGCTGTCGCGCACGCTGTTCGAGGACCTGTCGCAGAAGCTGAACTTCAACATCATGTTCAGCCCGCGCGGCGTGCTGATGCTGGCGCAGACCGAACATGAGCGCCGGGGGTTGCAGCGGACCGCGCACGCCACGCGCCTTAACGGGATCCATACGGAATGGGTCGAGCCGGCGCGGGTGAAGAAGCTCTGCCCGATCATCAACGACGATCCTGGCGCGCGCTATCCCATTCTGGGCGGGCTCTGGCAGCCCCGAGGCGGCACCGCCCGCCATGACGCGGTCGCCTGGGGATTCGCGCGCGCCGCCGACGAGCTTGGCGTCGACGTGATCCAGAACTGCGCCGTCGAGGCGATCGACGTCGAGGGCGGCAAGGTGACGGGAGTGCGCACCTCTCGCGGGCCGATCCGCTGCGGCAAGCTCGGCATCGTCGTCGCGGGCCATTCCGGCGTGCTCGCCGAGATGGCGGGGTTCCGTCTGCCGATCGAAAGCGTGGCGCTGCAGGCTCTGGTCACCGAGCCGATCAAACCCTGCATGGACATCGTGGTGATGGCCAACACCGTGCACGGCTATATGAGCCAGTCCGACAAGGGGGAGCTGGTGATCGGCGGCGGCGCGGACGGCTTCAACAATTACAGCCAGCGCGGCTCCTTCCACCATATCGAGGAGACCGTGACGGCCCTGGTCGAAACCTTCCCGATCATCTCGCGGCTGAAGATGCTGCGCCAGTGGGGCGGCATCGTCGATATGACCGGCGATCGCTCGCCCATCATTGGCAAAACGCCGGTCGACGGGATCTTCATCAACTGCGGATGGGGAACGGGCGGGTTCAAGGCGACCCCGGGCTCGGGCCACAGCTTCGCCGCCACCATCGCGCGCGGCGAGCCCGACGAGATCGCCGGACCGTTCTCCCTCGAGCGCTTCGCCGAGGGGCGCATGATCGACGAAAGCGTCGCCGCGGCGGTGGCGCACTGAAGCTGTCGATCGGCTGAGAGGGAGCGCCGTCCTCGGGGGCTTCGAACCCCCTCGGCCGGCCTGGGCGTCGCGCGGGGCGGCCGAGCGAGGCGCGGCGGGATCGTGTCGATCGGCTCGGGCTCACCAGGGAATGAGGCCCGCCGCATCACCCGGGATCCCCCGCCGCCCGCCGACATCGCGCCCGGCCGCCGGGCCGACAAGGACAAGCCGGCTGCGCCGGTGCGGTTCCCGCATCCTTGTCCGCCCGACGCCCCGGCGCGCTTGATCTTCGGGCGACGGCGGCTCCGGGGAATGAGGCTTGTCGGGGGGGCTCGGGGTGGCGAGGGCCCTCGGAGGCGGCGCCAGCGGGTGCGCCTTGAGCCGGCCGATCGCCGGCAGTTGCGCAATATCGAGTGACAGCGTGCTCATATGCGTCTAGATTTGGTGGCGTTCGATAGAGGAGAGAACGCTCATGTCCAGCCGCCGCGGAACCCGCGCCACCAATGACGTCGTCATCCTGATCGGCATCCTGCTCGTGACCGGAGCGATGGTGCTGCTCGCCTTGCCGAGCGAGGACATCGCCGAGGCCACGCCGGTCGAAACAACCGATTTCGACGCGCTGAAGGTCGATGAGCTGGACGCCAAGGCCAAGGCCGCCATCGACGAAGCGCGCGCCGCGCTGTCCGAGCGCGGCGAGCCGAAGCCGACCTCGGAATGAGGCGGCGTTAGCGCTCTACGGCCGCATGGCGGTTCGGGAGGGAGGCTCGCCAGGGGCGGTTCGCGTTAATCGAGGGGCGGTTCGCGTCAATCGCCGCCATCTCCGTCGCCGAAGCTGAACCATACGCCGCCGTCTTTGTGTCGCGACGAGAAGGCGTAGACGAGCGCGCCGACAACCGCGACGGCGAGCAGGACCTCAACCATGCCGGCCTCCGTTTTCGATCGGTGAGAGCCTAATCGAATGGCGTGGCCGGCTCATTAACAGAGGGCGCGGGCGGCTCAGATGTCGAAGCCGCCGCTGTCGAAATCGTCAAACCAGCCGCCGTCTTCGCCGGATCCCGCGTCCTGGATTTTGGTCGGATCTTCCTCGGGCGGCGACGCCCCGGGGTCGGTCTGCGCCTGATCCAGTTCCGGCTCTGCAGCGGATGCGGCGATTGCGGAGCCTGCGAGCGTTCCCGCCGCGGCGGCCGCCGCGACGCCGGTCGCCGCGCCCATCATCCCGCCGCCCTCGCGACGACCGGGTTCGGCGTCCTCGGGGCGCGCCGACGCCGTCTCGGGCGCACGGGCGGGCTCTCGCCGCGCCGAGCGTCGATCCCTGCCGAGCGTTCGGCCGAGATAGAACGCGGCGCCGGCCGCGACGATCATTAGAACAAGGGTGACGCCGTCCATCTTGGTCTCCTGTTCAGTCGCGCTTCCACGCGCAGATTTAGCGGAAATGGGGTCTGCGGTCGCGTTTCGCCACGAAGAGGCGGCGCTATTCGGCGCGTTCGTCTGAGGCCCTCGCGCCGATGCGCGCCTTGAGAACGAGGCGCGACCTGTGCTTGCGTGCAGCCATGAGCTCCTCGCGCACGATCCATCGCAGCGATATCGACGGGGTCGCCTGGGGGCGGTCCCTCAATCGTTTGGCGCTCGCGGTGCGCGTGATGCTGCTGATCGGCCTGGCGTTCGCGCCGCTGGCCGCTCCGACGGCGCCCGCGGCGCCGGAGATCGCCGCGCCTGCGCCCTGAAAGGCGTTCGGCCGTCAGGCGGCAAGACGGCGCTGCGCCGAGACGCGTCGTTTTTCGCGTCGTATTCGGCAGGGGGCTGCGGATAGTCTCAGGCTGACACGGATGGGGGTTGCGCGCCTGCGCCACGCCCCGAGCGCCCTGAGGACCCCACGGATGCTCTTGCTGACCTGCCCCTGCTGCGGCGTGACCGCCGAGGAGACCGAGTTCCACGCCGGCGGCGAGGCGCACATCGTGCGTCGCGCAGGCGACGCCGATGCGGACGCCGATCTCGGGCGCTATCTGTTCGAGCGCAAGAACCCCAAAGGGCTCCATTTCGAGCGCTGGCGCCATCAGTTCGGCTGCGGGAAATGGTTCCATGTCCTGCGCGACACCCGGACGCTCGAAGTGTTCGGCGCCTATGACATCAAGGCGACGGAGCCGCCCGCCGAGCTGGTTCGACACGCCGAGTTGCGCCTCGCGGCGCAGGGCTTGCCCCTGATCTCGACGCGATGAGCCGCCGTCCCGACCCGATATACAGCGCCGCCGTTCAGGGCTGCGCGTCCTCTTATGGGCCTTTTCTCGCGCCCCAAGGAGCCCGCCATGGCTGAGCAGAACGCCGCTGAGAAGCCGACCTCAGACCGCCCAGGCGGCGGCGCGGGCGGCGGGTCTCAATCGCAGGGCGCTGGCGCGAAGAGTTCAGGCTCAAAACCCCTCTCGAACGCCATGCGGCTGCCCGAGGGCGGGGTCGCGATCGATCGCAACCGGCCCGTTGCGTTCCGCGTGAACGGAGAGACGGTGAGCGGGTATGAGGGCGACACGCTCGCCTCCGCGCTGATCGCCGCCGGGCGGCATTTCGTGGCGCGCTCCTTCAAGTATCACCGGCCCCGCGGCTTCGTCGCGTCCGGGGTCGAGGAGCCGAATGCGCTGTTCGGGATCGGCGAAGGCGATCGCTTCGAGCCGAACGTCCGCGGCACCATGGTTGAAATCCATGACGGTCTCGTCGCGAAGACCCAGAACCATTTCCCCTCGCTCGAATACGATCTGGGCTCGATGAACGCGATCGCGGCGCGGATGTTTCCGGCGGGCTTCTACTACAAGACCTTCCTGAAGCCGCGGATCGCCTGGAAGCATGTGTTCGAGCCGATCATCCGGCAGGCGGCGGGCCTCGGGAAAGCGCCGAGCAAGCCCGATCGCGACACCTATGAGCATTTCTACTACGCCTGCGACGTTCTGGTGGCGGGCGGCGGGCTCGCGGGTCTGCTGGCGGCGAAGGCCGCCGCGGCGGGCGGGGCGCGCGTGCTTCTGGTGGAGCAGAGCGCGTTCCTCGGCGGTCGCGCGCTGGTCGACGACGGCACGGTCGCCCATCCGGAAAAGGGGGAGATCGCGCTCGCCGACTATGTCGCCGAACTGGTCGCGGAGCTGGAGGCGACCCCCAATGTCCGGATCCGCACCCGCACCCAGGCGAGCGCGCATGAGGATCACAACTACGTCCTTTGCTATGAGCGGCTGACCGATCACGACCCGTCGCTGCCGGGACCGCGTCATCGGCTCTGGCGGGTTCGCGCGGGGCGGGTGATCGCAGCCACGGGCTCGATCGAGCGCCCGATCGCCTTCGCCTATAATGACGTGCCCGGGATCATGCTGGCCGGTGCGATGCGCGATTATCTCGGCCTCTATGCCGCCAAGCCGGGCGAGCGGGTCGTGGTCTTCACCAACAATGACGACGCCTACCGCACCGCGATCGCTCTGAGGAGCGCGGGGGTCGAGGTGCCGGCGATCCTCGACAGCCGCGAAGGCTCGAACGGCGACCTGCCGCAGATCGCGCGGCAGATGGGGCTGCGCATGATGTTCGGCTCGGTGATCGCCAAAGCCTACGGCAAGAAGCGCGTGGAGGGCGTCGACGCCGCCGAACTCCGAGCCTCTGGCCGCCCCGGCGCGCCGGAGCGCCTCGATTGCGACGCCGTCGCGATGTCGGGCGGTTGGAGCCCGGCGGTCCATCTTTACAGCCATTCGGGCGGCAAGCTGCGCTGGGACGAGGACGCGCTGATGTTCCGCCCGGACGAGGACAAGGCCCCGATCCGCTGGGACGGCGCGCCGGGCGTCGCCTGCGCGGGGCGCGCGAGCGGGCATCTCGACTGGGCGGCGATCGCCGCGGACGGGATCCGCGCCGGCCTCGCCGCGGCGAGCGCCGTCGGCAAGCCGCCCGCCCAACCGCTCGAGAGCCCGCGCTTCTGGTCCGCGCGGATGGACCGCATCGAGCCGATGTGGTTCGCCCCCGCTCATGGCCGAGAGACGGCCGGGAACAAGCATTTCCTCGATTATCAGAACGACGTGACGGCGGCGGACGTCGAGCTCGCGGCGCGCGAGGGCTACGAGAGCGTCGAGCACGCGAAGCGCTACACCACGCTCGGCATGGCGACGGATCAGGGCAAGCTCTCCAACATCAACGGCCTCGCCATCCTGGCGGACGCCCGACGGGTTTCGATCCCCGAGGTGGGGACCACCACCTTCCGCCCGCCATACACGCCGATCTCGATCGGCTCGATCGCGGGGCGGGAGAAGGGCGCGCTGTTCAAGCCGGTGCGCGAAACCCCGATGGCCGGATGGCATGCGGCCCGCTCCCCCGCCTGGGAGCCGGTCGGCGACTGGCGGCGCCCCTACGCCTATCCCGACCGCGCTCGGAACGAGGATGTCGAGGAAGCGGTGAACCGCGAGATCCTGACGACGCGCGAAAAGGTCGGGATGCTCGACGCCTCGACCCTCGGCAAGATCGTCGTTTCGGGGCCGGATGCGGGCGCGTTCCTCGACCTGATCTACACCAACATGATGTCGACGCTGAAGGTCGGACGTTGCCGCTACGGCCTGATGTGCGACGATAACGGCTACTTGTTCGACGACGGCGTCGTGGTGCGGCTCGCCGAGGACAAGTTCCTCTGCCACACCACCTCAGGCGGCGCCGACCGGGTCCACGCCTGGATGGAGGAGTGGATCCAGACCGAGTGGCACCATCTCAAAGTCTTCACGGTCAACGCCACCGAGCAATACGCGCAGATCGCGGTCGCAGGTCCCCGGTCGCGCGCGGTGCTCGAGGCGCTGTCGCCGTCGATGGATCTCTCGGGCGAGGCGCTGGCGTTCATGAGCTTTGCGGACGGGACGCTCGGGGGCTGCCCTGCGCGGGTCCACCGGATCTCCTTCTCGGGCGAGCTGTCCTACGAAATCGCGACGCCGGCGGCGTTCGGGCGCGCGCTCTGGGAGGCGATCTTCGAGGCCGGCGTCGAGCATGGGATCACGCCCTACGGCACCGAGGCGCTCCATGTGATGCGGGCCGAGAAGGGCTTCATCATGATCGGCGACGAGACCGACGGCACCGTGACGCCGCTCGATCTCAATCTCGGCTGGGCGGTGTCGAAGAAGAAGGCCGATTTCATCGGCCGGCGCGCGCTGCGGCGGCCGTTCCTGACGGATCCGAACCGCAAGCGCCTGGTCGGCCTGTTGACCGAGGCCCCGACCGATGTGCTGCCGCACGCCGCCCACGCCGTGGAGGGAACCCGGCCGGACGGCAAGCCTCAAACCATCGGCCATGTGACCTCGAGCTACTGGTCGCCCACGCTGAAGCGCTCGATCGCGATGGCGCTGATCCGGCGGGGTCCGGAGCGCATGGGCGAGACGCTCACCTTCTCGGTCGACAAGGGCGTCGATATGCGCGCGCGGGTGGTCGATCCGGTGTTCTACGACCCCGACAACGCCCGCCAGAAGCTCTGAAGCCAAACGCCGAAAAGGGGAGGGGCGCGCATGCTCCGCATCACCGACGCCGCCGATAAATCCCTCGCCGCGACCCCGCTCGCCGGCCTGGCCCAGCCCGCCGATCTCGCCGTCCGCATCGAGGAGGCGCCGCTCGCGGGCATGATCACGCTGAAGGGGGATCTCGAGCATCCGACGCTCCGCGCCGTGGTCGCCGAGGCGACGGGCCTCGAGGTTCCCGGCATCCGCAAGGCGTCCCTCGGGGAGGAGGGCGCCGTCCTTTGGATGGCGCCGGACGAGCTTTTGCTCATCGGCCCGTACGACAGCGCGCCCGACGCGGCCGCGCGGCTCGACGCCGATCTGGCGGAGGCCGGGCCGCGTCTGGTCGAGGTGGTCTCGGACGCGCGTGCGCGGTTCCGGCTGATCGGTTCGGGCGCCCGCGAGGTGCTCGCCAAGGGCGCGCCGATCGATCTGCACCCGAGCGTCTTCGGGGTCGGCGACCTCCGCCGCACCCGGCTGTCGCACGTCGCCGTCGGCTTTTGGCAGACCGCGGCCGCGCCCGAGACCTTCGAGCTGGTCTGCTTCCGCTCCTACGCCCGCTACGCCTGGGAGTGGCTGACGGCCTCCGCGGAGCCCGGCGCGCTGCCCGGCGTGCTCGAGTAGAGCGGTGCTCAGCGAAACGCTCCGACGATCGGCCCTCGTTTCGACACGCCGATGTCGAGGCGATGAACGGCGACCGCGCGCGGCAAGAAGCGGTTAACGACCTCGGGCTAGGGTTGCGCTCAGATGTCTCTTTGGTGAGCCGCCCCATGACCCGCACCGCCGCGCCGAAAGCCTCGTCCGACGCCACCCGGAGCGACGCTCCTCGGAAACCGAAGCGTCTGACGCAGCGCGCCATCGCCAAATCCCTCGGTCTGTCGCCCGCCACGGTGTCGATGGCGCTCCGCGACGATCCGCTGGTGGCCGAGGAGACCCGGCTGAAAGTGAAAGCCGCGGCGTCAGAGTCCGGCTATCTCTACAACGCCGCCGCCGGCGCGCTCCGGAATGGACGCACCCGACTGCTCGGGCTCGCCGTCGTCTCGCCTGGCGCGGATGCGGAGTTGCTCGACGCGCTGGAGGCGCGCCTGGCGGCCGCGGGCTGGACCGTTGCAATCGCTTTTCACCGGGACGACGAGG
>JBCBRF010000002.1:0-59978 GCA_039819865.1 Pseudomonadota bacterium
TCGGATAATCCTCCAGCACCCGCACCAGCCGACCCGAGGCCAGGTCTTCGTCGACGACGCCCGGCAGAAACAGCGCGACGCCGAGGCCCGCCCGCACCGCTTCGCGCTGCGCCAGCGCGCTAGTGACCGCATAGCGTCCAGTGACCGAGACGCTCAGCAACTGGTCGCCGTCCAGGAACCGCCAGACCGCTTTCGGACCCCGAAAATACCAATGGATGCAATTGTGCTCGGTCAGCTCATGCGGATGCCGCGGAGCGCCGGCGCGCGCGATGTACTCCGGGCTCGCGCAGCATAGATAGGTCGGCTCCGCGAGCGCCCGCGCCCGAAAGCTGCTGTCGGGCAGCGGCCCGGACCGGATCGCCGCGTCGAAGTTCTCCGCCACCAGATCCACGATCCGCTCGTTGAGATCGAGTTCGAGCCGGACCTCCGGATAGCGCCGCATGAACGCGACGGCGGCGGGCGCCAGGAACTGCTCGCCGAACACCGGCACCGCGGAGATCCGCAGCCGGCCTTTCGGGACCGCCGTCTCCTCCCCGACCTCCGCGTCCATCGTCGAGATCTGCTCGAGCACGCAGCGCGCATGGGCGAGATAGCGCTGGCCGCTCTCCGTCAGGCTGAGCCGTCGGGTCGTTCGGTAAAGCAGCGCTGCGCCGAGATGGCTTTCGAGATCTGCGACATGCCGGCTGACGGCGGAGGTCGACATGTCGAGCCGCCGGGCCGCAGGCGCGAAGCCTTGTTCTTCGGCGACGGCGACGAACACCCGGAGCGCGGTGAGCTGATCCATGCCGCCTGTTTCATCCCATTTCACGGGATAATCAATCCCAAGGTCTCCGGATTATCCGCTCGGGCTATCGATCGTATCTCCGTCCTGTCGAGGCGGCGCATCCGCCTCACCCAGCCAGACAGGAGAGTATGATGAGCGCCCAGACCTTTTCCGGATACCCCGCCGCCCTCGCGAAGCTCGGCCATTGGCTGACCGAGGCCCGCGCAGACGCGAAGCGGCGCGCCGAGATCAAAGCGGCGACCGCGCGCCTCGCCCTGATGAGCGACCGCGAGCTCGAGGATGTCGGCGTCACGCGCGAGCAGCTGGCGGCCTTGGGCTTCGAAACGAAGACGGCCGCACCCACGGCGATGGACGCGGCCGATCAATTCGCCATCCGCCGGCTGCTGCGCTGAGCCGCAACCGGGGGCGCGGGGCGCGCGAGGCGTTTACGCCTCGCCGCCCTCCTCGGCGCCTTCTTCCTCGTCGTCCCCGCCTTTGGCGAGGCCGGACGGCGCCGCGATGGTCGCCACCGTAAAATCGCGGTCCTGGATCACCAGCTTCGCGCCTTCAGGCAGGGCGATCGCCGAGATGTGCAGACTGTCGCCGATCTTGTAGCCGGTGAGATCCGCCACGAGCTTCTCCGGGATCGCGCCCGCGCGCACCTTCAGCTCGACCTCGTGCCGCACCACGTTCAGCACCCCGCCCCGCTTCAGGCCCGGGCTCGCGCCGTGATTGATGAACTCGACAGGGATGAAGAGGTTGATCAGCGAGCGCTCCGACAGCCGCAGAAAGTCGACATGGATCGGCAGATCCTTGACGACGTCGCGCTGCACGTCCCGGGGCACGACGCGGATCTTCTTGCCGTCGAGGTCCAGCTCGAGCAGCGAAGCCAGGAACTTGCCGCGTTTGAGGGCCTTGAACAGCTCGTTAAAGGCGATGCTGATCGGCAGAGGGTCTTCTCCGCCGCCATAGACGACGGCTGGAACTCGGTTTTCACGACGCACGGCGCGGGCGGCCCCCTTGCCCGTTCCCTCGCGCGCCGTCACCGGAAGCGTATTCACGTCCGACATGACGGTGTCTCCTTCTTGAGGTCCGCGGATCCTCCAGGGGTGTAAGCCGCGGAAGGCGGCTCTATATGGGACCGCGCCCGGCGAGGGAAGAGGTCTTGCGCACCGCGATTTCCGTCTCGGCGACCCAAAGGTCGTTGGTGCGCAAGGGTTGTTGGCGCCCAGGGGGCTTTGGTGCGCGCAACGGCCGGGAACGCCGTGTCTTGGGCGTCGCCGCGCTATCAGCTTTTTCTAGCTGAAAGAGGCTGAGGCTCCAACCCGCAGCAGCCCGATCCGAGCCCCTCCGCCTGCGACGAACGGATGCGCGGGGGCGGGAGATGGTTGGTTTCCCCTGGATTCCCGCCGCCAGGTCTTCGAAGGATGCCGGTGCGGACCAATCCGTGCGGCGGACGGCCGATCGGCCGGGCCGGCTCGCGCTCGACGCGCAAGGGGAGGACATCATGGCTTCAGACCGGACGGAGACGCCGCCCCGCGTGGCGCTGTTCGTCACCTGTCTGGTGGATCTGTTCCGCCCGAGCGTCGGCTTCGCCGCGGTGAAGTTGCTCGAGAACGCCGGCTGCCGCGTCGAGGTCCCGACGGCGCAGACCTGCTGCGGCCAGCCCGCCTGGAATTCGGGCGACCGAGAGAACGCCGAAGCGATCGCCCGCAGCGTGATCGAGGCCTTCGAGGGTTACGACCATGTCGTCGCGCCGTCGGGCTCCTGCGCCGCGACCATCCGCAAGGATTACCCCGAGATGCTCGCGGGCGATCCCGCCTTCGCCCCCCGCGCGGCCGCGCTCGCCGAGCGGACCCATGAGCTGGTCTCCTTCCTGACCGACGTCCGAGGCGTCTCGGAGGTCGACGCCCGGCTGTCGGCGGTCGCGACCTACCACGACAGCTGCTCCGGCCTGCGCAGCCTCGGCGTCCAGGCCCAGCCCCGCGCGCTGCTCGCCTCCGTCGACGGCCTGACGCTGACCGAGATGCAGGACCCGGACGTCTGCTGCGGCTTTGGCGGCACCTTCTGCGTGAAATACCCCGAGATCTCGAACGAGATGGTCGGCAAGAAAGCGCAGAACATCGCGCGGACCGGCGCCGATCTGGTCCTCGCCGGCGATCTTGGCTGCTTGATGAACATGTCGGGCAAGCTCACCCGGACCGAAGACGCGCTCGGCCGCCCGATCCGCGCCCGTCACGTGGCCGAAGTCCTGGCGAACATGTGCGACACCCCGGCGATCGGCGAAGGCGCCGTCCGCCAGCCGCCCGCGGGCGCGGTCCGCGGCGACGCCTCGTAACGTAAGACGCCTCGTAACGTAAAAGGACCCGGCCGATGACGCTCCAGCCCACCAGCAAGGAGTTCAAGGCGAACGTCAGCGCGGCGCTCGCCGATCCGAACCTGCGCCAGGCGATGGGCCAGGCGGGCGGCGGCCTCGCCGCCAAGCGCGCCGTCGCCGTCGCGGCCCTGCCCGAGTTCGAGGCGCTTCGCGACGCCGCGCGCGACGTCAAGAACCACACGCTCACCCATCTCGATCTCTATCTCGAGAAGTACGAAGCGCAGGTCGAGGCCTCCGGCGGCCAAGTCCACTGGGCCCAGACCGCGGACGAGGCCTCGAAGATCGTGCTCGACATCGTCGCCCGCGCCGCCGAGGCGCGCGGGGCCGACGACGGCAAGGCGATCGTCAACAAGGGCAAGTCGATGATCTCCGAGGAGATCGGCTTGAACCAGGCGCTCGAAGCGGCGGGCCACACCGTCGTCGAAACGGATCTCGGCGAATACATCATCCAGCTCCGCGGCGAGCACCCCTCCCACATCATCGCCCCGGCGGTGCACGTCACCAAGGCCCAGGTCGAGGAGGATTTCCGCGCCGCCCACACCCAGTTCGCGCCTGATCGCCGCTTCCCCGACGCCGCGAGCCTGGTCCGCGAGGCCCGCGCCGTCCTCCGCGAGAAATACTTCCAGGCCGATGTCGGGATCACCGGCGCCAACATGCTGATTGCGGAGACCGGCCAGTCGGTCATCGTCACCAACGAGGGCAACGGCGATCTGACCCAGAGCCTCGGGTGCATCCATGTCGTGATCGCGAGCCTCGAGAAGATCGTGCCGACGCTCGAGGACGCCTCGACCATCCTGCGGGTGCTGGGACGTTCCGCCACCGGCCAGGCGATGTCCGTCTACACCACCTTCAGCCGCGGCCCGCGCCGCGACGAAGACCCCGACGGCCCCGAGGAGTACCACGTCGTCCTGCTCGACAACGGCCGAACCTCCATGCTGGGCGGCGAGTTCCAGGACATGCTCCGCTGCATCCGCTGCGGCGCCTGCATGAACCACTGCCCCGTCTACCAGACGGTCGGCGGCCACGCCTATGGCTGGGTCTATCCGGGTCCGATGGGCGCCGTGCTGACCCCGAACTTCATCGGCGTCGAGGAAGGCGGCCACCTGCCGAACGCCTCGACCTTCTGCGGCCGTTGCGAGAGCGTCTGCCCGATGCGCATCCCGCTGCCGAAGATGATGCGCCACTGGCGCGAGCGCGAGTTCGAGCAGCGGCTCTCGCCGGCGCCGACCCGTTACGGGCTCGACTTCTGGGCATTCTTCGCCATCCGCCCGACGCTCTATCACTGGGCCGCGCGCTGGGCGGTCTGGAAGATGAAGCTGTTCGCCCGCGGCGAGGGCTCGCTCGGCTGGCTGCCTTTCGCCGGGGCCTGGACCAAGCACCGCGATTTCCCCACGCCGGAGGGCCGCACCTTCCAGCAGCTCTGGGCGCAGCGTCAGCGCGAGCGGGAGCAGGACATGCGGGGCGTCGGATGAGCGGCGCGCGCGATGAGATCCTGAGCCGCATCCGCCGGGCCGAATGGGCGACGGCGGATTCGGAGGGCCGACGGCGCGCCGAGGTCGAGCAACGATTGGCCGCCCGCGCGCAGACCGCCCCGATCCCCGGGATCGCCCGCCTCGAGGGCGCGGCGCGGGTCGAGCGGTTCGTGGAGCAGCTCCAGGCGGTCCAGGGCGCGGTCACGCGTCTGCCCGACCTCGCCGCCCTGCCGGAGGCGCTCTCGAACGAGCTTCGCCAGCGCAATCTTCCCCAGGCGATCCGCAAGGGCGCCGACCCCGACTTCGCCGGGCTCGACTGGGGCGCGCTAGAGACATCCGACGGTCCGGGCCGGATCGAGGAGCCGGCCACCCTCACCCGCGCCTTCTCCGCCGCGGCCGAGACCGGCACGTTGATGCTCACCTCGGGGCCGGACAATCCCGTCACCCTGACCTTTCTCGGCGAGACCCATTTCGTGGTGCTCCGCGCCTCCGAGATCGAGGCCGGGCTCGAGGGCGCCTGGGCCCGCCTCCGCGCCGCCGGTCTGGACCCGCGCACGGTGAACCTGGTCACCGGCCCGTCCCGCACGGCGGATATCGAGCAGACGCTCGAGCTCGGCGCCCATGGCCCGGTCGCGCTGCACCTGTTCCTGATCGAGGACGCCTGATCGAGGACGTCTGATCGAGGACGTCTGATCGAGGACGCCTGATCGACGCGGAGCAGGGCGCGCGCGGAGCATTCGGGCGCGCCGAACGCCGTCAATGCGGATCGGCCTCGCGTTCTTTGTCGGCGGCCTTCTCGCCCGTGATCATCGCGCCGAGCACCTCCGTTCCGTGCGCGGCCACCGCGCCGAACACGCCGAGCAGATGGACCAGCGCCAGCGCGACGACGGCGTTCGAGGCGGTCCCGTGCAGCTCCGTCCAGCGCCCCTCGGCGCCCGCGCCGACCACTGGAGCGGTTCCCGCGAGCGGCCCGCTCCCCGCCGTCTCCGCGAGCGAGAGCAGGCCCGAGACCGTGGCCAGCAGCAGCGCGACGAGCAGCGCGAAGGTCATGGCCCAGCCCGCAGGACTATGCCCCAGATGCCGCCGCGCCCGACCCGCCGCGAGGTCCCGCAGATAGCCGAGCACCGCCCCCGGCGCGATCCGCGCGTCCGAGAACCGCGCGAACCGCCCGCCGACGAAGCCCATTGCGATCCGCGCCGCCAGGAGAGCCGCGATCGCGTAGCCGGCGAAAACATGCGTCTCGCCGGCGCCCAGATCGCCGTCGCCCGTCGCGTAGGCCGTAAGGAACGACCCGACCAGCAGCCAGTGGAACGCCCGAACGCCGACGCCCCACACCTTCACGCGCTCCTCCGACATCGCCGGCCTCCGTGCCCGGTCCTAAGCGCGACAAGACCTGCATCGCCATCGCGTCGCGTCCAGAGCCTCGCTTTCGCGCTTGATCGCCTCGGCGCCGACCCTTTTTCTGACGGCGGGTCGAGACGTCCGCGGCCTGCGTCCGGAAAAGCGGAGTGGTCATGGCGTTCTACGACTGGGTTTCTGAAAACGCCGTGGATCCGGGCGTCCGCCCCGGGCCGGTGAAGATCGGCTGGCTGCTCGACAGCGACCGCGGCGGCGTGGTGTTCGACGATCCCGAGCGCGTTCGTTCGGTGGAGCTGAACCGCGACCACGCCAAATCCGCCTCGCGCTGCCCCGCGGTCATTAACGTCGAGAGCCGGTACTTCCAGGTCAAATGCCCCTTCGACATGCGCTTGAAGCTCAAGCGCGGCGAGGACGGCAAATACGGTCTGGCGAACCTTCTTGGCGACAAGAGCCCTGTGCGCCCGAAAAAACTCCGCGAGCTGCTGACCGTCGTCTCAGAGGCCGAATGGCGGCTCCCGGACCGTCCGACGATCCAGATCCTGACCCCCTACATCTTCGTGTCGGACGAGCCGGTTTACATGAGCCAGCTCCCGCCGTTCTTCCATTTTCAGAAGACGCCCTGGCCCGGCACGCTGTTCTGCGGCCGCGTGCCGATCCATGTCTGGCCGCGCCAGCTGGTCTGGGCTTTCGAGTGGGTCGACATCGAGCGCGAACTGGTGCTGACCCGCGGAGAGCCTTGGTTCTACGTGCAATTCGAGACGCTGCCGCAGGAGCGGCCCGTGCAGCTCATCGAGGCCGAGGAGACCCCGGAGCTGCGCGCTTATCTGGATCAGATCACGGGCGCGGTGAACTACGTCAACCAGACCTTCTCGCTGTTCAAGACGGCTGAGAAGCGCCGCCCGACCCGCCTCGTTTCGCCCCGCGAACGCTGATCACCGGCGTCGGCGTCCGAGGCTTCGCCGTGGTGGAGAAGCTCATCTTATGCGCCGCGGTCGGCGTCAGGCTCTCTTCCTCCCAGGCCTCGTCCGCAGCCTTTTCGCCGTCCGCCGCGCCGTCGGCCGGCGCATCGGCCGGCGCATCGGTCGTGGAGGCATCGGCCGACCCCTCATCGTCGCCGGTCTGACCGTCGGCGCCGCCCTCCTCTGCGGAGCGCGCCGAGAGCTTCGCCGCCGCCTCTTCCACGCCGCTCAAGACCTCGATCTCGCCGCCGAGGTCGCGAGCGTCGAGATCGCGGGCCGCGGCCTCCTCCATTTCGGCGATGACGTGAAGCTTGTCGCGCGCATCGTCGAGCGCCTTGTCGATCAGCCGCAGATCCTCTTCGTCGAAATCCGCGCTCATTTCCGCCTTCACGCGGAAATAGACCATGTTGTTCAGGAAGTTGTTGTGGGCGTCCATCACCGTCTGCATCACCCGGCGATGCGCCCGGCGCCCAGCCTGGTAGACCGCCTCCCGCGCCATGTGGGCGCGCAGGCGGAACTCCCGCAGCAGCATCGCGCCCCCCAGCAGCAGCAGCATCGCGCCGGCCGCGATCAGCCAGATCTTCGCCTCGTGGGTGTCCCGCGCGGTGTCTTCGCGCGCCTTCTCGCCCACTTCGTCGAGGGCCGCGTGATAGCTCGACAGGTCGCGTCGGCGCTCGAGTTCGTTGAGCAGCCCGTAAGCCACGCCGCGCTCGCCGCGCGCGTTCAACGCGAACGACCGCAGTTCGACCGCGATCATCGCCTGCTGCGCGCGGTCCACCGCCTCCACCATCGACTTCATCTCGTCGGTGTTGGCGAGCCGTTGCAGGCGCTGGATGATGCCGTCCCGCTCGACCAGAAGCTTGCGGTAGCGCCGCTCGTAGCTGTCGTCGCTGGCGGCGGCCATCTTGGCCGACATCGTCAGCGCCTCGTCGACCCGCCCGAGCGAGCCCAGCTCCGTCGCAAGCCGCACCTCGCGGTCGGAGCGATCGGAGATCAGGATCCAGAAATTGGCGATTGCGAACGCCAACAGCGCCAGGATGACGAAGCCGGCTTTCACGGACAGATTTTCAAGTCGGTGATACACGCCGGCGTCCCTGCTATTCAGCTTGCGCTCCACAATGCCGCCAGATGGGTAAAGGTCAGGTTGTCGCGGGCTAGCTTTGTGGCGAAGCCGTTGTTCCGGCTGAGAGGACAGTGGTGTTTTAACGCTCCGCGTCGTATCCGGAGGCGGCCGGGCGACCGGGCGGGTGGCGCGGCGTCACAGGCCGAAGGACCCCGAGTTTAAGGCTCCCGAGTTTTGAGAGGCGCGAAATGACCGAGTTCAAAAAGATCCTGATCGCCAACCGCGGAGAGATCGCGATCCGGATCAGTCGCGCCGCAAACGAGCTCGGCAAGCGGACGGTCGCGATCTTCGCCGAGGAGGACAAGCTCTCCCTCCACCGTTTCAAGACCGACGAGGCCTACCGCATCGGCTGGCGCGACGGCGGCGAGCCTCTCGGACCGGTGAAGGCCTATCTCTCGATCCCCGACATCATCGACGTCGCCCGGAAATCAGGCGCCGACGCCGTCCATCCCGGTTACGGCTTCCTGTCGGAAAGCCCCGAATTCGCCGAAGAGTGCGCCCGGGCCGGCCTCGCCTTCATCGGCCCGAAGCCCGAAACCATGCGGCTCCTGGGCGACAAGGTCTCCGCCCGGAACGCGGCGGTGGCGGCCGGCGTGCCGGTGGTCCCGGCCACCGCCGAACTGCCCGACGACATGGAGGAGGTCCGTCGCCAGGCCGCCGAGATCGGCTATCCGCTGATGCTGAAGGCGAGCTGGGGCGGCGGCGGCCGCGGCATGCGGCCGATCCGCTCGGAGGACGAGCTGGAGAAGGAGGTCCTCGCCGGCAAGCGCGAGGCCGCCGCCGCCTTCGGCAAGGACGCCGTCTATCTCGAGAAGCTCGTGGAGCGCGCCCGCCATGTCGAGGTGCAGATCATCGGCGACCGCTATGGCGAGCTGATCCACCTCTACGAACGCGACTGCTCCGTGCAGCGGCGCAACCAGAAGGTCGTCGAGCGCGCCCCGGCCCCGTATCTCAGTCAGGAAAAGCGCGAGGAGCTCGCCCAGCTGGGTCTCGCCATCGGCGAATACGCCAATTACGAGCTCGCCGGGACCGTCGAGTTCCTGATGGACGCCGACACCGGCGCTTTCTATTTCATCGAGGTCAATCCCCGCGTTCAGGTCGAGCACACCGTCACCGAGGAGGTGACCGGCGTCGACATCGTGAAGGCGCAGATCCGCTTGGCCGAAGGCGCCCGGATCGGCGGCCCCGAAAGCGGCGTGCCCCTCCAGAAAGACGTGGAGATCTCGGGCCACGCCCTGCAGTGCCGGATCACCTCGGAGGATCCGCTCAACAACTTCATCCCGGACTATGGCCGGATCACCGCCTATCGCGGCGCGACCGGCTTCGGCATCCGCCTCGACGGCGGCACCGCGTATTCGGGCGCCGTCATCACCCGCTACTACGACAGTCTGTTGGAGAAGGTGACCGCCTGGGCCCCGACCGCGGAGGAGGCCATCCGGCGCATGGATCGCGCGCTCCGCGAGTTCCGCATCCGCGGCGTGGCCACCAACCTCGCCTTCCTCGAGGCGCTGATCAACCACCCGTCCTTCCAGGACAACACCTACACGACGCGCTTCATCGACACCCATCCGGAGCTGTTCGAGTTCAAGCGCCGCCGCGACCGCGCGACCAAGCTGCTGAACTACATCGCCGACATCACCGTGAACGGCCATCCGGAGACCAAGGGCCGGGCCAAGCCGCCGGCCTACGCCAAGACCCCGAAACCGCCCGCGCCGCGCGTCGACGCTCCGCCGCCCGGAACCAAGACCCTGCTCGAAGAGCGCGGCCCCCGCGCCGTCGCCGACTGGATGCTGGCCCAGAAGCGCCTGCTGATCACCGACACCACCATGCGCGACGGCCATCAGTCGCTGCTGGCGACCCGCATGCGTTCGATCGACATGGTCAACGCGACCGAGGCCTATTCGAAGAACCTGCCCGAGCTGTTCTCGGTCGAGTGCTGGGGCGGCGCGACCTTCGACGTCGCCTATCGCTTCCTGCAGGAATGCCCCTGGCAGCGCCTGCGGGACATCCGCAAGCGCCTGCCGAACGTGATGACCCAGATGCTGCTCCGGGCCTCGAACGGCGTCGGCTACACCAATTACCCCGACAACGTCGTCCGCCATTTCACGCTGCAGGCCGCTGAGACGGGTATCGACGTCTTCCGCATCTTCGACAGCCTGAACTGGGTCGAGAACATGCGCGTGGCGATGGACGCGGTGCTGGAGACCAACCGGGTCTGCGAAGCCGCGATCTGCTACACCGGCGACATCCTCGACCCCGACCGCGCCAAGTACGACCTGAAGTATTACGTCGACATGGCGCGCGAGCTGCGCGACGCCGGCGCCCATGTGCTCGGTCTGAAGGATATGGCCGGCCTGCTGAAGCCGCCTGCGGCGAGCGTTCTGATCAAGGCGCTGAAGCAGGAGACCGGGCTGCCGATCCACTTCCACACCCACGACACCAGCGGCGCCGCCGCAGCGACCATCCTCGCCGCCGCCGAAGCGGGGGCCGACGCCGTCGACTGCGCGATGGATGCTTTCGCCGGCATGACCTCGCAGCCCTGCCTCGGCGCCATCGTGGAGGCGCTCCGCCACACCGAGCGCGACACCGGTCTCGACCCCGCCGTGATCCGCGAGATGTCGGCCTACTGGGAATCCGTGCGCCTGCAATACGCGGCTTTCGAGACCGACATGAAGGCCCCCGCCTCCGAGGTCTATTTGCACGAGATGCCGGGCGGCCAGTTCACCAACCTAAAAGCCCAGGCCCGCTCCCTCGGTCTCGACGAGCGCTGGAGCGAGGTCGCCCAGACCTATGCGGACGTGAACCAGATGTTCGGCGACATCCCGAAGGTGACGCCGTCTTCGAAAGTCGTGGGCGACATGGCGCTCGCCATGGTCTCCGCCGGCCTGACCCGCGCCGATGTGGAGGCTCCGGACACGCCGTTCTCCTTCCCCGATTCCGTGATCGACTTTCTGAAAGGCGGCCTTGGCCAGCCCCCTGGCGGCCTGCCGACGGCGCTGCAGAAGAAGGCGCTCAAGAAAGAGAAGCCGATCAAGGGCCGCCCCGGCGCGTCGATGGCGCCCGTCGATCTCGAAGCCAAGCGCGCCGAAGCCGAGGGCCAGATGCCGGGCGTCCGCGTCGACGACGAGGACCTGTCCTCCTACCTGATGTATCCGACCGTCTATCTCGACTACATGGGGCGCCGCCGGCTGTACGGCCCCGTCCGAAACTTGCCGACCCCGGTTTTCTTCTACGGCATGGATCTGGGCGAGGAGCTCTACATCGAGATCGAGCCCGGCAAGACCATGGTCCTTCGCCTGCTCGCCACCGGCGAGACTGACGACGAGGGCATGGTGAAGGTGTTCTTCGAGCTGAACGGCCAGCCGCGCACGGTGCGCGTCCCGAACCGTGCGGCCGCGGCCGGCGCCGACCGTCATCCGAAGGCCGAGGACGGCAATCCCAACCATGTCGCCGCCCCGCTGCCCGGCATGGTCGCTTCGGTCGCGGTCAAGGACGGTCAGACCGTGCGCAAGGGCGAGCTGCTGCTGACCATCGAGGCGATGAAGATGGAGACGGCGATCCACGCGGAGCGCGCCGGCAAGATCGCCCGGGTGGTCGCCGGCGCCGGATCCCAGGTCGACGCCAAGGATTTATTGGTGGAGTTCGCCGCCGCGTGAGCCCCGGACCTGCGGCGGACGGAGGGCGCGCTAGCCGCTTGCGCGCCGGCTCCACGCGTCCTATACACGCTCCAACAGCGGGGTCGCCTGACGGGCGGCCGAAAAATCGAAAAAAGCGGGCCGCTGAGCCCGCTTTTTTCGTTCTCGAACTCGATATCTCGGAGCGTGACGTGGCCAGTTTGCTCGCCAAAACGCCGATGGATGAGCGCATCGCCGATCTCTTGACGGACTCCGTCGAGCTGTTGGGCTTTCGTCTCGTCCGCGTGCGCCTGCAGGGCGGCCAGCGGCCGACCCTCCAGGTCATGGCGGAGAAGGCGGACGGGACCATGGAGGTCGACGACTGCGCCGAGCTGTCGCATCACCTCTCCGCCGTTCTCGACGTCGAGGACCCGATCGACGGCGAATACGTGCTCGAGGTCTCCTCCCCGGGCATCGACCGGCCGCTGACCGCGCCGAAGGATTTCGCCCGCTTCAAGGGCTTCGAGGCCCGGCTCGAGACCCGAGACCTGATCGAGGGTCGGAAGCGCTTCAAGGGGCCGCTGCTCGGTCTCGGCGAGGATGGCGAGACCGTTCGGATCGACGCGGAGAATCTGGGGCCGACCGACCTGCCCTTCGACGCGCTGACGGACGCCAAGCTCGTCCTGACCGACGCGCTGATCAAGGAGAGTCTGAAGGGTCGTAAGCCGGGCGCGAGCGCCGCCGACGGCAGCGAGATCGACATCGACCCCGACGCGAGCGAGGAGGTCGAGATCTCCGACCAGTCCGCCGCGGATGAAGACGCCGCCGCGCCTGAAGGCGACGAAGACGCCCCCGCCGCCGATCGCCGCCGCGCCGAAGACCGCTAGCCGAACCCCGCCGGAGCGCGCCGCCCCTTGATCCACCGCCGCGCGCGCCGCCCGAAACAAACCGAATAAGACAATAAAAACAGAAGGAAGCCGCCCATGTCGCGCCCTGTCGTCAGCGCCAACAAGCTCGAGCTGCTGCAGATCGCCCACGCGGTCGCGCAGGAGAAGCAGATCGACCGCGAGATCGTCCTCGAGGCGATGGAGGAGGCGATCCAAAAGGCCGCCCGCTCGCGCTACGGCGCGGAGTACGACATCCGCGTCAAGGTCGACCGCAAAACCGGCGAGGCCCACCTCACCCGCGTCCGCGAGGTGATCGGCGACGACGAGGAGCTGGAGAACCACTTCACCCACATCCATCTCGGCGTCGCCAAGACCCGCTACAATTACGAGGGCGAAGTCGGCGGCTTCGTGGTCGAGGAGCTCCCGCCCCTCGAGTTCGGGCGCATCGCCGCCCAGACCGCCAAGCAGGTGATCGTCCAGAAGGTGCGCGAGGCCGAGCGGCTCCAGCAATACGAAGAGTTCAAGGACCGCGTCGGCTCCATCATCAACGGCCAGGTCAAGCGCGTCGAATACGGCAACGTCGTCGTCGATGTCGGCCGGGGCGAAGCCATGCTGCGCCGCGACCAGCTGATCCCGCGCGAGATGTTCCGCGTGAACGACCGCATCCGGGCCTACATCAAGGACGTGCGCCACGAACTCCGCGGCCCGCAGATCTTCCTGTCCCGCACCGCGCCCGAGTTCATGGCGAAGCTGTTCGAGCAGGAGGTGCCGGAGATCTACGAGGGCGTCATCGAGATCAAAGCGGTGGCCCGCGACCCGGGCAGCCGCGCCAAGATCGGGGTGATCTCCTACGACAACGGCATCGATCCCGTCGGCGCCTGCGTCGGCATGCGCGGCTCCCGCGTCCAGGCGGTGGTGGGCGAGCTTCAGGGCGAGAAGATCGACATCATCCCCTGGTCCGAGGACGCCGCGACCTTCATCGTCAACGCTCTCCAGCCCGCGGAGGTGACCAAGGTCGTGCTCGACGAGGACGCCCAGCGCATCGAGGTGGTGGTCCCTGACGAACAGCTCTCGCTCGCCATCGGTCGCCGCGGGCAGAACGTCCGCCTCGCCTCCCAGCTCACCGGCTGGGACATCGACATCATGACCGAGGCCGAGGAATCGGAGCGCCGTCAGAAGGAGTTCAACGAGCGCACCGCGATGTTTGTCCAGGCGCTCGACGTCGACGAGATGATGGCCCAGGTGCTGGTCGCCGAGGGCTTCACTTCGCTCGACGAGGTCGCCTTCGTCGAGCAGGACGAGCTGACGGTCATCGACGGCATCACCGACGAGACCGCCGAAGAGCTGCAGACCCGAGCGCGTGAATTCCTCGAAGAAAAGAACCAGCGCCTGTTGGCCGCCGTCCGCAAAGCGGGCGCGGACGAGGCCCTGATCGCCTTCGGCGGGCTCTCGCCGCAAATGCTGGCGGCGCTGGTCACGAACGACGTGAAGACCCTGGAGGATTTCGCCACCATGGCGGACTGGGAGCTGGCGGGCGGCTACACCGAGGGCCCTGACGGCCGGCGGGTGAAGGACGACGGGGTTCTCGAGCGCTTCGACGTCGGCATCGAGGAGGCGCAGAACCTCATCATGTCCGCGCGCGTCGCGCTCGGCATGGTCGATCCGGACGCGCTGATGGCCGTGGTCGAGAGCCATGCGAGCGAGGACGCCAACGAGGAGTTCGAAGAGGACGAAGACGCCGAGGGGGCCGACGAGGCCGATATCGATGCGGACGAGGCCGACGAGGCCGAGGCCTCCGCGCCGGATCTCGATCTGTCCGACCTCGAGAACCTCTCGCCCGAGGAAATCGACGCGCTGCTCGCCGAAGCGGGCGACGGTGACGAGACCGAATCCGAGGAAGAGTCCGACGAAGAGTCCGACGAAGAATCCGACGAAGCGCCTGAGGAGGCGCGCTCCTGACCATGACCCGCGGCGGCAGGGCGAAACAGCGCGACGAGCCGGAACGGCGTTGCCTCGCGACCGGCGAGACCGGTCCGAAGGCGGGGTTGCTCCGGTTTGTGCTCGACCCCGACGGCGTCGTGGCGCCGGATCTGGCGGAGAAGCTGCCCGGCCGCGGCGTGTGGCTCTCCGCCGACCGCGCCGCGCTGGCGACGGCGGCCAAGAAAAACCTGTTCGCCCGGGGCTTCAAGCGCGCCGTGCCGCCCTTCCCCGATCTGGTCGAGCGGGTCGAGGCTCTTTTGGTGCGGCGCGTCGTCGAAGCGCTGGCGCTGGCGAGGAAAGCGGGCGTCGCGGTCGCAGGGTTTGAAAAATGCCGCGAGGCCGCCCATTTGGCGGTCGGGTTGTTCCAAGCGCATGACGGCGCCTCTGGGGGCAAGGCCAAGATGCGACGGTTCGCGCCGGACGTTCCGGAGCTGGACTGTCTCTTCAGCCACGAATTAGGTTTGGCCTTCGGCCGCGTCTCTGTCATACACGCGGTTCTTACTTCCGGAGGCGCTTCAACGCGGGCGATCCAGGAAGCGCGGCGACTTGACGGCGTTCGGTTTGGCCGAGACGCCGCGCCACGCGTTTCTTCGTCGCCGCGCGCCGAGCAGGACCCGACAGGGGTCGGGTCGGAGGCGACAGGATCCGATGCGCCGGACGGCGCGGGGAATTGAGTGAGCGGAAATCCCCGATCGTCGGGGACGAAAAAGGCGGACGAATGAGCGAGACAGGGACGCGCGGCGGTGGACGTCGCGGCGGCGAAGGCGGATCGAGAAGCACGGGCGGCGGCGCGCGAAGCGGCGGTCCGGGCGGAGATCGCGTGCGCCAGTCCTTCTCGCACGGCCGCAGCAAATCCGTCGTCGTCGAGAAGAAGCCGGCCAAGCGCCGGGTGAAGGCCCCGACCGAGGCGCGCGCGACCGAGGCGCCGAAGACCGCGGTCGATCCGATCAAGGAAAAGGCCGCCGCCGCCGGCATCAGCCCGGCGGAATACAAGCGCCGTCTCGAGGCCCTGAAGGCCGCCAAGCTCGCCGAAGTGGATCGCAAAAAGCGCGCTGAGGAGGAAGCCAAGCGCCGGGCCGAAGAAGAGGTCCGCCGCAAGGCTGAGGAAGAAGACCGCAAGCGCCGCGAAGCCGAAGAGCTCGCTCGCCGAAAGGCCGAAGCCGCCGCCGAGGAGGAGGAGCGCAACCGCGCCGAAGCCGAGGCGGCGCACGCCCAAGCGCTGTCGGCTTCCGCCATCTCCGCCGCGTCGGTGCGCGCGCCCGCCCCGAAAGCGCCCGAGCGCGCCGCGCCCGCCGCACGGGCCGCCGGCGACGACGCGAAGGCCGCTGCTGCGCCCGCCGAGCCGCGCGAGGCCCGTCCCGCGGCGATCCGCGCGCCACTGCGTCCCGCGGAGCCGAAAAAGCCGCAAAACACCCGCGGCAAGGGCGGCGAGGAGCGTCGGCGCTCGAAGCTCACGCTCGACGGCGCTCTGCGCGACGCCGAGAGCGGCGGCCGTCAGAAATCGCTCGCGGCGATGCGTCGGCGGCAGGAGAAGCAGCGCAAGGCCGCCATGGGCGGCGCCGGCGAGCGCCCGGCCAAAGTCTATCGCGACGTGGTCGTGCCCGAGGCCATCACGGTGCAGGAGCTCGCCCAGCGCATGACCGAGCGCGGCGGCGACGTGGTCAAGGCCCTGATGAAGATGGGCATGATGGTGCGCATCAACGACACCATCGACCAGGACACCGCCGAGCTGATCGTCACCGAATTCGGCCACCGGGTCAGCCGCGTCTCCGAAGCGGATGTCGAGGAATCGATCGTCCTCCCGGACGACGACGATCCCGAGACGCTGGAGCCGCGCGCGCCGGTCGTGACCATCATGGGCCATGTCGACCACGGCAAGACCTCGCTGCTGGACGCGCTGCGCAAGACCAATGTCGTCTCGGGCGAAGCCGGCGGCATCACGCAGCACATCGGCGCCTATCAGGTGCGCCGTAACGAAGGCGTCATCACCTTCCTCGACACGCCGGGCCACGCGGCCTTCACCTCGATGCGCTCCCGCGGCGCGCAGGTGACGGACGTGGTGATCCTGGTCGTTGCCGCCGACGACAGCGTGATGCCGCAGACCATCGAGGCGATCAGCCACGCCAAAGCGGCCGAAGTGCCGATGATCGTGGCCATCAACAAATGCGACCGTCCCGCCGCCGATCCTCAGAAGGTGCGCGTCGAGCTGCTGCAGCAGGACGTCCAGGTCGAAGGCATGGGCGGCGAGATCCTCGACGTCGAGGTGTCCGCCATCACCGGCCAGGGCCTCGACAACCTGATCGAGAACATTCTGCTCCAGGCCGAGCTGCTGGATCTGAAGGCGAATCCGAACCGCGCGGCCCTCGGCTCGGTGATCGAGGCCAAGCTCGACACCGGGCGCGGCCCGGTCGCCACGGTTCTGGTCCAGCGCGGCACGCTCCGCGTCGGCGATATCTTCGTCTGCGGCGAGCAGTGGGGCAAAGTCCGCGCCCTGATCAACGACCATGGCGAGCGCGTGGACGAAGCCGGCCCCTCGGTCCCGGTCGAGGTGCTGGGTTTGAACGGCACGCCCGAGGCGGGCGACGCGCTTCAGGTGGTCGAGGACGAGGGCACCGCCCGCGAGGTCGCCGACTACCGCATTCGCAAGAACAAGGAGGCGCAAGCCGCCAAAGGCGCCCGCGCGACCCTCGATCAGCTGTTGGCGCAGGCCAAGCAGGACGAGGACGTCAAGGAACTGCCGATCCTCATCAAGGGCGACGTTCAGGGCTCGGTCGAGGCGATCACCCAGGCGCTCGAGAAGGTCGGCAACGACGAGGTGCGGGTGCGCGTTCTTCATTCGGGCGTGGGCGCGATCACCGAATCGGACGTCACCCTCGCCTCCGCGTCGAACGCGCCGATCATCGGCTTCAACGTCCGCGCCAACGCCCCGGCGCGCGACAGCGCCCAGCAACGCGGCGTCGAGATCCGCTACTATTCGATCATCTACGATCTTGTGGACGATGTGAAAGCCGCCGCCTCGGGCCTGCTGAGCCCCGAGAGGCGCGAGAACTTCATCGGCTACGCGGCCATCAAGCAGGTTTTCAAGATCACTGGGATCGGCAACGTCGCGGGTTGCGAAGTCACCGAGGGCGTCGCCCGGCGCGAGGCCGGCGTCCGTCTGCTGCGCGACAACGTCGTGATCCACACTGGCAAGCTGAAGACACTCAAGCGCTTCAAGGACGAAGTCAAAGAGGTCCCCGCCGGTCAGGAATGCGGTATGGCCTTTGAGAAGTACGAAGACATCCGCGAGGGCGACGTCATCGAAATCTTCGAGGTTGAAGAAATCACGCGGACCCTGAGCTAAGACTTTTTGTCGTCAAAGGCGGAGGGCGCGCGGTCAAGCGGACGGCGCGCCCTCGCTCGTTTTCAAACCGCCTCTGGGAACGCTCGAGGCGAAGACACGCGACCCGGAAGAAACGCGACCCGATGGGCAAGAGAACCTTCAACAGCGGGACCGGCCCCTCGCAGCGGCAGCGCCAGGTCGGCGAGGCCCTGCGGCGCGCTCTGTCCGAGATCCTGCTCCGCGGCGATTTCCGCGATCCGGAGTTGTCGCGCTGGTCGATCACCGTGGGCGAGGTCCGCGCGAGCCCCGACATGAAGCACGCCACCGCCTTCGTCCTGCCGCTCGGCGGCAAGGACGCCGACGCCGCGCTGGACGCCCTGAAGGCGAACGCCGGCGAGATCCGGCATCAGCTCGGCAAGGCGGTGAAGTTGAAATACACGCCCACCCTGCGCTTTGCGTTGGACGAGACCTTCGACCGGATGGACGAGACCCGTCGCCTGTTGGACAGCGAGGCCGTGCGCCGCGATCTGGAGCCGCGCGACGGTCAGGACCCCCGCGAGGACGACTGACGATGACCGCGGCGGGGGAAGAACCGGCGCGCGCGCCGATCACGATTCATTTGGGCGCGCATAAAACCGCCAGCACGCACCTTCAAAAGCGTCTGATGCGTCTCCGGCCGGCGATCAGGGAGGCCGGGCTCGCCCTGCTGACCATCAACCGGACCCGCCAAACCCCCTCCCGCCAAGTCGTCTCCCAGGAAGTCCCCACCCAGGAAGTCCCCGCCCGGGAACGGCGCGGCCAAGGCGCCGCGCTTCCGGTCGGTCTCGCGGAGAAACACGCGGACGATCCCGTCGCGGGCGTGCCGCTGCGCATCGCCGCGCTCATCGCCGAGAAAGCCCGCGCCGGCCGTCCGCTGCTGGTGAGCGACGAGAACCTCATCGGAACCTCGCAGGAGCTGATCCGCAAGCGCGCGCTCTACCCGACCCTGGAGCGCCGACTGCGCATCCTGCGCGACGCGCTGCCCGACGCGCCCATTCGCATCGCCCTCGCCGTCCGCAGCTATGACAGCTTCTTCGAATCCGCCTATTGCGAGCAGCTGAGGCATCGGAGCGGCCCGTCGTTCGACGCCATCGCCCCGGATCTCTTCGCCCAGACCCGCGGTTGGCGCGAGATCGTCGGGGAGATCTCCGCCATTTTCGGACGGACCGCCCTTCGCCTCTGGCGCTTCGAGGACTACCGCGACGGGGCCGACCGCGTCCTCGAGGCCCTGCTGGGGCCGCGCGTCCGCATCGAAGCCCCGACCGTGTCCGAGGAGCGACCGCGGATCTCCGACGAGGCGGTGCGCGAGATCGAGCGCCTGCCCCACGATCTGCCGCTCGAAGAGCGCCGCGCCCGATG
Source organism: Pseudomonadota bacterium (assembly GCA_039819865.1). GTDB lineage: Bacteria > Pseudomonadota > Alphaproteobacteria > Rhodobacterales > Rhodobacteraceae > JBCBRF01. The sequence goes on from JBCBRF010000002.1 coordinate 19,255, forward strand.
CCGGGAGATCATCGCCCGGCTGCCCCGCCCCGAGCATCCGGCGTTCGACGGCTGGTCGAAGGAGCGCCGCGCCGCGCTGCGCGCGCGTTACGACCAAGACGTCGCGGCGCTGGTGCAGGAGCGCCCCGACGCCTGGCTGATCCCGCCGCCGCCGCAAACGAGGAGCTGACGCCATGGCGCGCCGCAAGAAAGGCCGTCCCGTCGACGGTTGGATCGTGATCGACAAGCCGAAGGGCGTCGGCTCGACCCAGGTCGTCTCGAAGGTCCGCTGGGCCTTCCACGCGCAGAAGGCCGGCCATTCCGGCACGCTCGATCCGATGGCGACCGGCGCTCTCGCCGTCGCGCTCGGCGAAGCGACCAAGACCGTGCCCTACGCCGTCGACGGCGAGAAAGCCTATCGCTTCACCGTGCGCTGGGGCGCCGCGACCGACACCGACGACGCCGACGGCGAGGCGATCGCCAGCAGCGACGCGCGCCCGACCACGGAGGCGATCGACCAGGCGCTGCCGGCCTTCGTGGGCGAGATCCTGCAGCGCCCGCCCGCCTACTCCGCGATCAAGGTGGACGGCCAGCGCGCCTACGACCTCGCCCGCGACGGCGAGGCGCCGGAGCTCGCGCCGCGGCCGATCTGGGTCGAAAGTCTGAACCGCGTCGGCGAACCGACCGCGGACGCCTGCGAGTTCGAGATGGTCTGCGGCAAGGGCGGCTATGTCCGCAGCGTCGCCCGCGATCTGGGCGAAGCGCTCGGCTGTCTCGGCCATGTCACGGCCCTGCGGCGCCTGCGCACCGGACCATTCGACCTCGCGCACGCTTTTCCCTTTGAAAAACTCGACGCTTTGCGCGAAGAGGACGCGGCGGAGAAGCATTTGCTGCCGGTATCGGCGGGGCTGGACGACATCCCGGCTCTGCAGCTCGATCCGGGCCGCGCGGCGCAAGTCCGACAGGGCCGCGCCGTTCCCGCGGTGGGCCTCACCCTCACCTACGGAGACCTCGCTTGGGCGTCGTGCGACGGCGCGCCTGTTGCGGTCGGCGTTGTGAAGGCCGGGGACTTCCACCCGTCGCGGGTGTTCAACATCGCGGGCGACGCCCGCGTATAAAGATGTTCGCGGAAGCCGCGCTCTAGGAACGGGCCGGCTCGAGAGAAAAGGACGACCATGTCGATCACGACCGAGCGCAAAGAAACGCTCATCAAAGAATTCGGGAGCAAAGAGGGCGACACCGGCTCTCCGGAGGTCCAGGTGGCGATCCTCACCGAGCGGATCACCAACCTCACCGAGCACTTCAAGACGCACAAGAAGGACAACCATTCGCGGCGCGGGCTGCTGAAACTGGTCTCCCAGCGTCGCAAGCTGCTCGATTACGTGAAAGCGAAGGAGGAGCAGCGTTACAAGACGCTCATCCAGCGCCTCGGGATCCGGAAGTGATCCGGACCTGAACCAGGGCGACGCGCCCCGCCGTCGACGACGGCGGGGCGCGTTGCGTTTCGGCGCGCTCCGGACGGCTGGATCCGGGTTTCGGAGCGAACACGCGTCAAGTCTGGCTCCAAGGGCGGATCCGCCGCCCGTCATCCGCGCGCCTGTCGGTCCGAGAGCGCGCGGGTTCGCCATCCGGCGACACGCCGGAGATCGGCCATGCCGAAGCCGCGCATCCGCAATCCGGCGGAGAGCGCAAAGGATGTGAAATGTTCGATATCAAACGCAAAGAACTGAACTGGGGGGACGAGACCCTCGTCCTCGAGACCGGGCGCGTCGCCCGTCAGGCCGACGGCGCCGTGATGGCCACCCTGGGCGAGACCACGGTCCTCGCCACCGTCGTCTACGCCCGCGCCCCGAAGCCGGGTCAGGGCTTTTTCCCTCTGACGGTGAACTACCAGGAGAAATTCTTCGCCGCCGGCAAGATCCCGGGCGGCTTCTTCAAGCGCGAGGGGCGTCCGACCGAGAAGGAGACGCTGACCTCCCGCCTGATCGACCGGCCGATCCGGCCGCTGTTCGTCGAGGGCTTCAAGAACGAAGTGCAGGTGATCTGCACCGTGCTCTCGCACGACCTGCACAACGACCCCGACATCGTCGCCATGATCGGGGCCTCCGCCGCGCTGACGATCTCGGGCGTGCCGTTCCTCGGCCCGATCGGGGCCGCCCGCGTCGGCTTCATCAACGGCGAATACAAGCTGAACCCGTCTTCCGCGGACCTTGAGGACAGCCGTCTCGACCTGGTCGTCGCCGGCACCGAGGAAGCGGTGATGATGGTGGAGTCCGAGGCGGACGAGCTGACCGAGCAGGAGATGCTCGGCGCCGTCATGTTCGGCCACCAGCAGATGCAGCCGGTGATCGACATGATCATCGACCTCGCCGAAGAGGCCGCCAAGGAGCCCTTCGAGCACGTCGTGCCGGAGCGCGACGATCTCTACGCCAAGGTCCGCGAGATCGCCGAGGCGCCCCTGCGCGAGGCCTTCTCGACCGTCGACAAGGTCGAGCGCCAGGCCAAGATCGCGGACGCCAAGGCGGCTCTGCTGGACGGCCTGTCGGACGAGGACAAGGCCGACGAGGCCGCCGTCTCCGACTGCTTCAAGAAGCTTGAGCAGGCCATCGTCCGCGGCGCGATCATCGAGACCGGCAAGCGTATCGACGGCCGCGATCTGACCACGGTCCGGGCCATCGAAAGCCAGGTGGGCATCCTGCCGCGCACCCACGGCTCCGCCCTCTTCACCCGCGGCGAGACCCAGGGTCTGGTGGTCGTCACCCTCGGCACCGGCGACGACGAGCAGATCATCGACGCGCTCGAGGGCGAGTACCGCGAGCGCTTCATGCTGCATTACAACTTCCCCCCCTATTCGGTGGGCGAGACCGGCCGGATGGGCGGCCCTGGCCGCCGCGAGATCGGCCACGGCAAGCTCGCCTGGCGGGCGCTCCGCGCCGCGCTCCCGGCCCCGGTCGACTTCCCCTACACGATCCGCGTCGTGTCCGAGATCACGGAGTCGAACGGCTCCTCCTCGATGGCGACCGTCTGCGGCGGCTCGCTGGCGATGATGGATGCGGGCGTGCCTCTGAAGCGCCCCGTCGCGGGCGTCGCCATGGGTCTGATCCTCGAGCGCCAGGAAGGCCAGGAGGACAAATTCGCCGTCCTGACCGACATCCTCGGCGACGAGGACCATCTCGGCGACATGGACTTCAAGGTCGCGGGCACCGAGGCCGGCGTCACCTCGCTCCAGATGGACATCAAGGTGGCCGGGATCACCGAGGCCATCATGAAGCAGGCGCTGGAGCAGGCCCATGGCGGCCGGCTGCACATTCTCGACGAGATGGCCAAGGCGCTGAAGGAGGGCCGCAAGGAGTTCTCCGCCCACGCCCCGCGCATCGAGATGATCACCATCCCGACCGACAAGATCCGCGAGGTCATCGGCTCGGGCGGCAAGACCATCCGGTCGATCGTCGAGGAGTCGGGCGCCAAGGTCGACATCAACGACGACGGCACCGTGAAGATCGCGAGCCCCGACGCCGAGAAGATCGAGATCGCCAAGTCGAAGATCCTGGCCATCACCTCGGAGCCCGAGGTCGGCCACATCTATGACGGCAAGGTCGTGAAGCTGATGGACTTCGGGGCCTTCGTGAACTTCTTCGGCGCCAAGGACGGCCTGGTCCATGTCAGCCAGATCACCGGCTCCACCAAGGGCGCCGTGGTCAAGGACCTGCTGAAGGAAGGCCAGTCGGTGAAGGTGAAGCTGCTCGGCTTCGACGATCGCGGCAAGGTCCGGCTGTCGATGAAGGCGGTCGACCAGTCCACCGGCGCGGATCTCGAAAAGGCGGACTAAATCCGCGGCCCTCGCAACCAAACCTACGCCCGTCCTCATCCTCGCGGGCGGGCGTTTTCACATCCGCTACTCGGCCGCCAAGGCCGCCGGCTCGCCCAGCAGAGCGGGGCGCGCGGCGCGATAGAGCGCTACCAGCGCGTCGACGGTCCGCCGGACCGCGGGTTCGCGGAGCAGATCGCGATGCGCGATCACATGCTCCGCGGTGGTGTGGATCGTTTCCGACAGCCGAACCAGTTCCGGCCGCTCATCGCCCATGAAGGCCGGGATCAGCGCGAGCCCCGCGCCCGCCGCCGCCGCGTCCACCATGGCGGTCATGGTGTTCACCCGCAGCGCCGGCCGCCGCGACAGCCGATCCGCCAGCCAGCGCTCCTGCTCCGGATACCAGAGCCGATCCGGCGCGAGCCCGATCCAGTCGCACGCCGCATAGCGCGCCTCGCTCCGCGCCGCCGGATGCGCAATGGCATAATCCCGCCCGCCATAGACCGCATAGGCGATCCCGCCGAGCCGCCGGACGATCAGCGTCTCGCTCTCCGGCAGGCAGGAGCGGAGCTGGATCTCCGTCTCCCGCGTCTCGTGATTGGCGTGGATTTGCGCCGACATGATCTCGAGCGCGACATCCGGCAGCGCCGCCCGGAGCGCGGGCAGGCGCCGCGTCAGGAACCGCTCGCGCACCTCGTCGACGCTGATCCGCACGGTCGCGAGCCCGTCCTCGGCCAGGCTCGCGCCCACCCGCGCCACCGCGTCCGCCGCCTCCCGCATCCGCGCCGCGAGCGGGATCAGCCGCTCTCCGGCGGCGGTCGGGCGAAGCCCTTGCGGCGTGCGGTCGAACAGCCGCGCCCCGACGCTCTCCTCGAGTTGGCGAAGCCGCCGGGAGATCTGCGGCTGGCTTACCCCGACCGCCTTCGCGGCCGCCGACAAGCTCCTCGCCCGCGCCGCCGCGTCGATCAGCCGGAGATCATCCCAATTCATATGCGCATGCTCTAGGCTAGAAAAATGCGGATCTGCATAGCGGCCATACCGGATCGCCGGCTTCCGGACAAGCGTGGGTCAGGCCAAGAGAAGGCTTCTCTTCCGCTCCGGAGCGCCTCAGATGCCCGCCGTCGCCCTTCCTGGCCCCTCCTGCGGCCCCGCCAGCCCGCAAGCCTCGGCGCCGCTGGGCGTGGCGCTCGCCCTGCTCGGCGTGGCGCTGTTCACGCCCGTCTTCGCCGCCTCCAAGCTCGCGGGCCTATGGACCGGGTTCGCCGCGCCGGCGCTCGGGATCATGGCGATGCGCTATCTGGGCGGCTTCGCGGTCGCGCTCTCGGCCGCCGCCCTCCGCCCGCGCGGCTCTCCGCCGATCCGAAGCGCCGAGCCCTGGACCCACGCGCTCCGCGCCCTGTTCGGCGCCGGCGGCGGCGCCCTCGCCATCCACGCGGCGAGCCTGCTGCCCGTCGCCGACGCCGCCGCGATCGGGCTGACCAAGGGTCTGTTGATCGTCGCGCTCGCCGCGATTGTGCTGAGGGAGCCCGTCACGGCCCGCCACTGGCTCGCCGGCGCGCTCTGCGCGCTCGGCGCCTGGTTCGTGATTCGCGCGGCGGGCGCGCCGGATGCGGCCGCCGCCGCCTCGGACCGAAGTCTGGAGGGCGCTCTCGCCGCCTTCGGGAGCGCGCTCTGCATCGCGGTCGAGACATTGATGATCCGGGTGCTCGCCCGGCGCGAGGCCGCGATCGCCATGCTGGTCTATGTGAACGGATTTGGCGCGCTGTTGACGGTCGGCCCGGGCCTCTGGGCGTTCGCGGACGCCGGCGCGCCCTGGCCGATCGCCGTCGCATTCCTGTTGCTCGGCCCCCTCGCCATCCTCGGACAGTACTGCAACATCCTCGCCTACCGCCGGGCCGACGCGTCGGTGCTCGGGCCGATCGGCTACAGCTGGATTCTCTTCTCGACCGCGCTGGGCTACCTGTGCTTCGACGAGGTTCCCGGACCGGGCGCGGCGCTCGGCGCGGCGATGATCGCCGCCGGCGGCGCGTGGCTGTCTTTGCCGCCGCGCGGGCCTCGGCGCGCAGAGGAGACGCAACAGGCCCATGCCGCTGCTATTCGACCACGACCAGCGCCGCGCGCTGAACGATGAGCTCCACGCGCGCCCCTTCGCGCCGCTCTCCGCGCCGGCTCAGATCCTGTCGCTGAGCTTCAAGCCCAAATCCGCCGACCTGGCGGCGCCGGAGCGCGACCGGGCCGCCCTCGCGGATCTTCTGTCCCGCTTCAAAGCCTCTCCGCCCGACCGCATCGGCAATCACTACGTGGTCGAGCTCGAGGGCTTCCGCCTGCGTTGGGAGCGTCACACCGAGTTCAGCACCTACACGGTGACGGTCTCTGGCGCGCCAGAGCGGCCCTTCGACACTCGGGCGATCGATCGCCTTCCCGCCTCTTGGTTGTCCGAAGCCCCGGAGCGCCTCGGCGGCGTGATCTCGTCGACGCTGGTGAACGTCGTTCCCGTCGACGAGGTCGAGCACGCCGAGCAGGTGGTCCGCACGGACTATGCCGAGCATTTCGTCCAGGAGAGCCTGGCGGTCGCCTTCCTCACCGATGGCGAGGCTGCGGCGATGAGCGATTTCCGCATCGACAGCAACGGCCACACTCGATTCGCGGTTCTCGCTTTGCCCGCGATCGGCCCGCGGCGCCTCGGCCGGATCACGCAGCGTCTGATCGAACTCGACACCTACCGCACGCTCGCCATGTTGGGTCTGCCGCTCGCGCGCGAGCTAGGACCCAAACTGACGAAGATCGACGACGAGCTGCTGGACCTGTCCCAGCTGATGGCCCGCGGCGCGGACGACGACACGACGCTCCGCGCCGCGCCGGTCCGCGCCTCGAACGCCGACGCCGACCGCCAGACGCTGGCCCGCCTGACGGAGCTCTCGGCCGAACTCGAGCGCCTGACCGCCGAGAGCGCCTACCGTTTCAGCGCCACCCGCGCCTATCAAAAGATCGTCGAGGAGCGCATCGCGGTGCTCCGCGAAAGCCGGATGATCCAGCGCCAGACCTTTGGCGAGTTCATGGTGCGGCGGTTCAAGCCGGCGATGCGCACCGTCGAATCGACCCAGGCGCGGCTCGAGGCCCTGTCCTCCCGCGCGGCGCGAAAGGCGAACCTGCTCAGCACGCGGGTCGGCGTCTTTCAGGCCGAACAGAACCAGCAGCTTCTGCATTCGATGAACCGCCGCGCAGAGCTTCAACTGCGGCTGCAGCAGACGGTCGAGGGCCTCTCGGTCGTGGCCATCAGCTACTACGCGGTGAGCCTCGCCGGTTACCTTTTGACCCCGCTGGCCGGGCTGCTCGGCGGCGAGGTGAAATACTGGCAGGCGGCCGCTGCCCTGCCGATCATCGGCGGGGTCTATTGGATGGTCCAGAAGATCCGCAAGAACGCGGAACGGGGATAGTCGCCGGAACGGGTCCGACCGCTCAGCCCTCAGCGCGGCGTCGAGGGCGCTTCGAGCCGCGCCTCGATCTCGTCAAGCTCCGCGCGCCGCCGAGCCATCGCCCGCTCGACGCGCGCGGTCGACATGCCGCCCAGGCGGCGCTTGATCTCGGCGTACTCGGCTGCGGCGTCGAGAAACCGTCTAAGCACGGCCGCAACGCACCGGTCATACTGCTCGCGCGACATCCCCTCCGGACCGCGCACGCTGTATTCTCCGAGCCAATCTTCGGCGCTCAGAAGCTTGAGCATCGAGCGCTGCTTCTGCGCCAGCAGGTCCGCCTCCGTCTCCCCTTCGCTCATTGCTCGGCGAGCCTCCTCTCTGTCGATCGTCGGCTGGGGCCATCGCGGCCCGGGAGTCGCTCCGGCCCCGTTACGCCCCGCCGGGGATCCGGTCGCTGCGGAACCGCTCATAGATCAGGTGGTCGCGCCACGTCCCGTTGATCTGAAGCATCGCCTTCGCGAGCCGCCCTTCCTGAAAGCCGAGGCGCGCCAGCAGCCGCCGCGACGGCCCGTTCTCCGGCAGGCAGGCGGCCTCCAGGCGGCTGAGATCGAGATCGTCGAACACGAACGGAACGACCGCCTCCAGAGCCTCCGTCATGTACCCTTTGCCGGTATGCCCGCCCCCGAGCCAGTACCCGATCGACGCCGACATCGCCGCGCCGCGCCGGATATGCTCGAGCGTGGCCCCCCCGAGCAGCGCCCCGGGCGTGCTTGGATGATCGTCGCGCAGGAAGATCAGCCAGGGGATCGCCCGCCCCCCGTCGATCTCTTGCCGCGCCCAGCGGACCCGCGCCTTGAACGCCGCGAGGCTGAGATGCTGGGGTCCCCAGGCGGGCTCCCAGGGCTGGAGGAACTCGGCCGAGGCCCGTCTGACCGCGGACCATGCGGGATGATCGCCCAACCGCGGCGGCCGCAGCAGCAGGCGCTCGGTGTGCAGGACCGGCGCGCTCGCCGCCCGCCCGCTCAGCATCCCGCCTACCGCCATCGCATCACCGACATCGCATCACCGCCACGAGCGCGCGCTCCATCCCGACGCCGCGCATCGCGTCACGCGGCGAGCCGCGCGCGCACATGCTCGAGGGTCGCGGCGCCGTCGACCGGCCCATAGAGGGTCAGCGTCGGCGTCGCGCTCCGGGTCGCCTCGGCCGCGGCGCGGATCGCGTCCCGATTCACGGCCTCGATCTTAGCGACCAGCTCGGACACCGGCGTGACCCGATTGTGCGCGAGCAGCGCCCGCGCCACGCGCTCGCAACGCGACGACGGCGATTCGAGGCTCATCAGCAGGCCCGCCCGGATCTGCGCCCGCGCCCGCGCGATCTCCTCCTCGGTGGCCTCCTCCCCGACCCGCGCCAGCTGCTCCGCCGTGACGTCGAGCAGCTGGGTCACCTGATCCCCGCCCGTCCCGGCGTAGATCGTCAGGAACCCTCCATCCGCATAATGCGCGGGCTGGGCGAAGATCGAATAGCAGAGCCCCCGCTGCTCCCGCACCTCCTGGAACAGGCGCGAGGACATGCCCCCGCCCAGCAGCGTGGCGTAGACCTGCGACGCGAAGAACTCGGGCGCCCGGTAGCTCGGCGCCGGGAAGCCGAGGATCACATGGGCCTGCTCCAGGTCCTTCACCACCCGCCGCTCGCCGCCCAGATAGCGCGCGTCGGCCGGCGTGGCCGCCGGCTGCGGCGCGAGATCCCCGAACAGCCGCTCGGCCATCGCCACCATTTCCTCGTGCCGAACCGCGCCCGCCGCCGCGATCACGGTCCGCTCTGGCGCGTAGAGTCGCTCCATGAAGCCTCGAAGCGCGCCTTGGTCGAACCGTTTGACGTTCTCCGCGGGCCCGAGGATGGGCCGGCCGATCGGTTGATCCGGAAACGCCTGCTCCTGCGCCCAGTCGAACACGACGTCGTCCGGCGTGTCGTTCGACTGCCCGATCTCCTGCAGGATCACCCCGCGTTCGACCTCGAGATCTTCGTCCGACATCGTCGGGTTGCGCAGAATGTCCGCCAGGATCTCGAGCGCCCGCGGCGCGTCCTCCGCCAGCACCCGAGCGTAATAGGCCGTCGCCTCCCGCGAAGTGTAGGCGTTCAGATAGCCGCCCACATCCTCGATCTCCTCCGCGATCCGGCGCGCCGTCCGCGTCTCGGTGCCCTTGAAGGCCATATGCTCGAGGAAATGCGCGACCCCGTTCTCCGCCGCGCTCTCATGCCGGGCGCCGGCCCCGAACCAAACGCCGAGCGTCGTCGAGGCGAGCCCCGGCATCGGGTCGGTCGCCACCCGCACGCCGTTCGACAGCGTGGTGATTTCGGCCCCGAGCGCCGGGTGCTTCAGCAGGTCGTCGGTCAAATCATGGGAGAGGTTTTGCGTGTCGGTGTGGTCGCTCACAGGCGGGCGTGTCCTTCGATATGCGCTTCGAGCGTCGCCAGATCGTTCTTGAGCACGGTGGCCCGTTCCGGACGCTCGAACAAGTCCGAGAGATGCGGCGGCAATTCCGGCCGAACGCCGCAGGCCGCGTCGACCGCGTCCGGAAACTTCGCCGGATGCGCGCAGCCGAGCGCGATCATCGGCACGGTGAAATCATGCGCCTCGCCCGCCGCCGCGACCCCGACCGCGGTATGCGGGTCGAGCAGATAGCCGCTCGCCTCATAGGTCTGGCGGATCGTCGTCGCCACGGTCTCCTGATCGGCCCGCGCGCTGTCGAAATCGGCCCGCAGCCCCGCCAGCGCCGGGGCTTCGATCGTGAAGGCGCCCGACTGCTTCAGGCTTTGCATTAAGCCGCGCACGGCCGACGGATCGCGGCCATAGGCCGACCAGAGCGCCCGTTCGAAATTCGAGCTGACTTGGATGTCCATCGAGGGCGAGCTGGTCCGCATCACCTCGCCGACTTCGTACCGCCCGGTCTCGAGCGCGCGGTGCAGGATGTCGTTCTCATTGGTCGCGATCACCAGCCGGTCGATCGGCAGGCCCATCTGCTTCGCCGTCCAGCCCGCGAAGATGTCGCCGAAATTTCCCGTCGGCACCGCGAAGCTGACCCGCCGCCGCGGCGCGCCGAGCGACACCGCGGAGGAGAAGTAATAGACCACCTGCGCCATCACCCGCGCCCAGTTGATCGAGTTGACCGCGCCGAGCCGCACCCGTTCTCGGAACGGCTGGTCGTTGAACATCGCCTTGACCAGCGCCTGACAGTCGTCGAACGAGCCCTCGACCGCGAGCGCGTGGACGTTCGCCTCCGTCGGCGTGGTCATCTGCCGGCGCTGCACCTCCGAAACGCGGCCATGCGGGTAGAGGATGAACACGTCGACCGCGTCGAGCCCCTTGAACGCCTCGATCGCCGCCGAGCCCGTGTCGCCCGATGTCGCGCCGACGATCGTCGCCCGCGCCCCGCGCCGCGCGAGGGTCTCCTCGAACATCTGGCCGATCAGCTTCATCGCGAAGTCTTTGAAGGCCAGCGTGCCGCCGCGATGCAGCTCGAGCACCCATTCGTTCGGCCCGATCTGCGCCAGCGGCGCCCGCGCCGGATGTCCGAAATCCGCATAGGCCGCCTCGATCATCCGATCGAGCGTCGGCGCGTCATAGGCCTCGCCCGTGAACGGCGCGACCACGGCCGCGGCGATCTCCTCATAGCTGGCCCCCGCCATGTCGGCGATCCGCGCATCGGCGATATGGGGCCATTCTTCCGGCACATAGAGCCCGCCATCCGCCGCAAGGCCTGCGAGCATGGCGTCCTCGAAGCCGAGGATCGGGGCCTCGCCCCGGGTGCTGACATAGCGCATGGCTCGTTCTCCTGATCGCGCCGGACTCGCGCCGAAACGGCTTCAGACGGCCGTATCGGGCTCTCGCCGGCGGAGCAACAGCGCGATGGACATCGCCGCCCAAACCGCGGCGAGCCCGAACCAGGTGACCGCATACCCCAAATGGTCGTTCGGCAGGTCGACGGTCACGGGGACCGGTTGCGGCCAGGTCTCCGCGCTCTCCGGCTCGGACAAGACCAGCATCACGGGCGCGGTCCCGAGCGCCTCGGCGAGCGCCGGGACGTCGCGAGCGAACCACCGGCCCTCCTCGATCGCGGGCGCCGGCGTGAACGAGCCGACCTCGAGCGGCCAATGCAGCGCGCCATTCAGCGCGACGGGCCCCTCCGGCGGTTCCGGGATCGCCGTCTGATCGGGCGTGAAGCCCCGATCCACCAGGACCCGCACCCCGTTGGAGAGTTCGAAGGCGGAGATCGCGCGGAACCCAGGCCCGTAGGGCGTCCGTGAAGTGAGGAACCGAGCCGGCGTCTTCGCGTCCTGCGGCGTCGGCCGAAAAGCGCCCTCGGCGACCGCCCGACGGAAGTTGTGATCGCCCGTCGTCTCAGCGCCGGTGAGCGCGATCGGGCTCTCCGCCAGCCTGGTCTCGAGCGAGGCGATCAGGTCGTTCTTCCAGGCCAGCCGACGGACCTGCCAGGAGCCGAGCGACAGCAGCACCGCCAATCCGCCGAGCCCGACGATCAGGATGAAGAGATAGCGGCGTCCGCGGCTCATATCTCGCCGCGGGAGGGCGTCGCCGAGACGGCGTGATTCTCGTCGGGCGGCAGCCGGTCTTCCTCGTCCTCGCCATGCATCATCGAGAACGCGATCAGGAAGCGCTTCACCGGCGGCAACAGAAGCAGCGACAGGCCGACCGTGACCGCCGTCGCGAATGTCAGGTGCAACCACATCGGCGGGGCGAACGCCGCCTCGAGCGCCACCGCGCCGGCGACCATCAGATGGCCGAGCACCAAGATCAGCACATAAGGACCGCCGTCGCCCGCCATGTGCTTGCTGAGATCGGTGCGGCAGCCGAGGCAGGCGGGCTCTGGCGTCAGCAGACCCCGCAGCAGGCGACCCTCCCCGCAACGCGGGCAGCGATTGGTGAGCGCCGCGCGCATCGCGGCCCCGGTTTCGGCGCTGAACATCCGAGATCCTCTGGACGCGACCACTGGTTTAAAGCCCCGGCGCGGAGCGGCGCCGGGGCCGGCGGCCGATCAGACGTAATACGCCGCGACGTAGATCCCGGCGAACAGGAACAGCCAGACCACATCGACGAAGTGCCAGTACCAGGCGGCGGCCTCGAAGCTGACATGGTCCCGCGGCGACAGATCGCCCCTCAGCGCGAACGCCAGCGTGACCGTCAGGAAGATGGTTCCGATGATCACGTGCAAGCCGTGGAAGCCGGTCGCCATAAAGAAGTTCGAGGCGTACACGCCGCCGGACCCGTCCGCCGGCGCGAACAGCCCGGCCACGACGATCTCGTAATACTCATAGCCCTGCACGGCGGTGAAGACCGCGCCCAGGATGACGGCGATCAGAAGGCCCTGGACCGCGCTCTTGCGGTCCCCTTCGATCACCGCGTGGTGCGCCCAGGTGCAGGCCGCGCCCGAGGTCAACAGAATAAGCGTATTCAGCAGCGGCAGGTGCCAGGGATCGATCAGCTCGACCCCGACCGGCGGCCATTCGCCGACGCCGCCCATCCCGCCGAGCGCTCCGGCCTGCATGTCTTCGGCCGAAGGAAACGGAAAGATCGCATTCTTGAAGTAGCTCCAGAACCAGGCGACGAAGAACATCACTTCGGAGACGATGAACAGGATCACGCCATAGCGCAGTCCGATCTTCACGACCGGGGTGTGATCGCCCGCCTTGCTCTCCTTCACGACTTCGGCCCACCACGCATACATCGTGTAGAGCACGATCCCGAGGCCGACGACGGGGATCCAGATCGTCCCGCCATGCATCCAGAAAACCATGCCGACGAGCATCGTGAAGGCGCCGATCGCGGCGATCATCGGCCACGGGCTCGGTTCGATGATGTGGTAGTCGTGGTTCTTCTGGCCGGCCATCAGGCGTCCTCCTACGCGGGCTAGAGCCGCTTCAATCCTCACGCGGCGCGCCGCGCGCTTTCGCAGCGTCGATTACAATCGATCCTCGCCTCCGGCTCCGCTGCGTTTCGTCGCGTCTGCGGACCTTTCGAGACGAAAGAACGTGTAAGAGAGCGTGATGGTCTTCACGTCTCCGAACTCCTGATCGTCGACCAGTTCCGGATCGACGAAGAACTGCACCGGCATGTCGACCGTTTCGCCGGCCGCCAGCGTCTGCTCCTCGAAACAGAAGCACTCGATCTTCGCGAAGTAGCCGCCGACCTGGAGAGGCGTGACGTTGAAGGTCGCCGAGGTCGTTAGAGGTTCCGCGCTGAGATTGGTCGCTTGATAATAGGCGACGGCGGTCTCTCCGATCCGCACCCGCATCTCGTTCTGGAGCGGCTTGAACTTCAGCGGAAGGCCGCTGTTCACATTGCCGTCGAAACGGACCAGCACGGTTTGGTCGAGCACCCGGTCGGCCTCGGCGTCCGCCTGCTGGGTCGTGCCCGCAAAGCCGGTCGTGCGGCAGAACCAGTCGTAGAGCGGCACCGCGGCGAACGACAGCGCGCCCATCCCCGCCACCAACGCCGCAGAGTAGAGCGCGCTCCGCCGGGCGTTGGCGCGATCGCTGGTTTGGCTCATTGCGTCAGCTCCCTTGGTTTGAACGGGCTTAGGATTCAGAACGGCGACGCCGGACCCTGGCTGAGCTTCACGATCGTGACGGCGAACATCAGCGCCACCAGCGCGAGCAGCACGCCCCCCACCGCCAGATTGCGGCCGCGCCGACGGCGGTGCAGCTCGTGATTGTCGGCTCCCGACATTGCTCGTCTCCGTTTCCTGGCCGTCTTTCTGGGCGTCGCGTCCGCGACGCCGACCGCCGGCTCAACCGCCGATCAGCGCCATCGTCAGAGGCCGCGCCCAGACATCGACCAGAATTGCTGAAAACAGCGCAAACAGATAGGCGATCGACAGGCCGAAATAACGCCATTCCGCGCGAAACTTGTCGGCGACGGCCTCCTCCGCCGTCCGCGCCGCCAATCGCCGGCTGGCGGCCAGCATCCGCCAGGTCATCAGCGGCGCGACCAGCAGATAGGCCGGCCCCGCGAGCTCGGTCGCGAACGGCGCCGCCGCCGCGGCCGCCAGCGCCAGCGCATAGAGCCAGATCTGCCGCCGCGTCTCCTGATCGCCCGAGACCACCGGCAGCATCGGCACCCCGACCCGCGCATAGTCCGCGCGCCTGGCCAGCGCCAGCGCCCAGGAATGCGGCGGCGTCCAGAGGAAGATGATCGCGAACAGAACGAGCGGCTCGACCGCGACGCCGCCGGTGGCGACGGCCCAACCGATCAGCGGCGGGAACGCGCCGGCGGCGCCGCCGATCACGATGTTGAGGGGCGTCCGGCGCTTCAGCCACATGCTGTAGATGACGAGGTAGTAGAAGATCGTCAGCGCCAGCAGGAACGCCGCCAGCGCATTGGCGAACAGGAACAGAAACCCGACCGACAGGAGCGAGAGCGCGATCCCGATCCCGAGCGCCTCTTCCGCCGCGACGCGGCCGCTCGGCACCGGGCGATCCTTGGTGCGGTCCATGTGGCGGTCGATATCCGCGTCCCACCACATATTGAGCGCGCCGCTCGCCCCGGCGCCGACGGCCACGCAGAGCAGGCTGGCGATCGCGACCACCGGATGCACGGGCGCCGGCGCGGCCATCAGCCCGACGAACGCGGTGAAGATCACCAGCGACATCACCCGCGGTTTCAGCAGCGCCCAATAGTCGGCGACCTGGGCCTCCACCGCCTCGAAGGGCGCGTCGTCCAAAGAGTACGCGGGCCCGAGAGCCCGCGGTCCAAGTTCCGCCATCAGGAGTGCCTCAGCGCGTCTCGAGAGCGGCGAGGTCCGCAGCGCCCTCGCCGCTCGCCGTCGCCTGCGGGTCGGTGGCCGGCGTCGGACAATCGTCCGCGCTATTCTCCTGCACGCAGGCGACCCAAGCGTCGTAAACAGGCTGTTCGACGACCTTTACGGCGATCGGCATGTAGGAGTGATACGCGCCGCAGAGTTCCGAGCACTGCCCGAAATAGGTCCCGACTTCGTTCACCCGGAACCAGGTTTGGTTGAGGCGCCCCGGCACGGAGTCGGCCTTCACGCCGAACGACGGCACGGCCCAGGAGTGGATCACGTCGCCGCCGGTGACCTGCATCAGCACGGTCTTGCCGACCGGCACCACCATCGGGTTGTCGGTCGCGAGCTTCCAGCGCTTTTCCGAATACCCTTTGTCGGCGAGGCTCTCGCGGACTTCGTCATCCATTTGGGCCTTGTTCAGCCCGATCATATACGCGTCGAACTCGATGCCCTGGTCCGGGTAGCTGTAGCTCCAGTACCACTGATAGCCCGTGGCTTTGATCACCAGGTCCGGCTCCACGCGCTCGAAATTCTCCTGCGCCTGCAGCAGTCGAACGGAGGGGATCGCGATGATGACAAGGATGATCACCGGCACCACCGTCCACATCACCTCGAGCGGCGTGTTGTGAGTCCAGGTGGCGGGCTTCGGATTGGATTTCCGGTTGAAGCGGACGATCACGATCAGCAGCAGCGCCAGCACGAACACCGTGATGAGCGTGATGATGACCAGCATCAGGTGGTGCAGGTCGAAGATCTGCTGCGCGATCGGCGTCGCCGGCGTCTGCAGATCGAGCTGCGCCGGAGCGGACTGGCCGACCCGCGCGCCTTCCTGCGCCTGGGCCAAGCCCCCCCCCGCCGTCAGCAATGACAGCACGCTCAAAAGTCCAACACGCAGCATCGCCTACGCCTCGTTTTGATCGTTCATTGGCGCCGCTCGCCCAATGGGTCTTGAGCCGCGACGAAAACCTTGCGAGGTGACCTAGATCAAAACCGCGTGGCGGGTCTAGAACAGCTGAGCGGCAAACCGCCGCAATCTGCGCGCCTGCGACGACATGTGCGGCGCATCCGACTCGATCGTCGCGGATTTGGCGACGATCCAAGTCCTCGCGGCGCCGTTCGCCACAAAGACCCGCCGACCGAACGACCCGTCGACCGACCTTCTGAAATTGCGAGTGCTTGCATGACCAGCCCCACTTCCGCGTCGTCTCCCGCTCCCGAACGCGCGCCGTTCGACCCGTTCGACGGCGAGCTGGATCTCGGCCGGGCGACCGCGCTGGTGCAGGAGGCCTGCGCCGGCGCCGACGATGGCGAACTGTTCCTCGAGCGTCGTCGCAGCGAGGGCCTCGTGTTCGACGACGGCAAGCTGAAATCGGCGAGCTACGACGCTTCCGAAGGCTTCGGCCTGCGCGTGGTGAAGGGCGAGGCGGTCGGCTACGGGCACAGCCCCGACATCGCCGAGGCGGCGGTGAAGCGCGCCGCAGAGACCGCGCGCCTCGCCGCGAAGGGCGGCGGCGGGACGCTGGCGGACCCGCCGCGCCCGACCAACCGCAAGCTCTATGGCGACGAGGATCCGATCGAGGCCGCCGCCTTCGCCGCCAAGACCGCCGCGCTCCGCGAGCTCGACGCCTGGCTGCGCGACAAGGATCCCCGGGTCGTCCAGGTCTCCGCCTCCATCGCCGGCGGCCTGCAGGAGATCGAGATCCTGCGCCCCGATGGCGAACGCCGCCGCGACGTCCGCCCGATGTGCCGCGTCAACGTCTCGGTCATCGTCGAGGAGAACGGCCGGCGCGAGAGCGGCTCCTCCGGCGCCGGCGGCCGCCACGGCTACGGCGACCTGGTCGAGGAGACGGGCCTCCGCCGCCTCGCCGAGGAGGCGCTCCGCCAGGCGCTGGTCAACCTCTCCGCCGAGGAGGCCCCCGCCGGCGCCATGCAGGTGGCGCTCGGCCCGGGTTGGTGCGGCGTCCTGCTGCACGAGGCGGTCGGCCACGGCCTCGAGGGCGACTTCAACCGCAAGAAGACCTCCGCCTTCGCGGGCTTGATGGGCGAGGTCGTCGCCGCGCCGGGCGTGACGGTGGTCGACGACGGCGCCATCCCCGACGCCCGCGGCTCGATCTCGATCGACGACGAGGGCGAGGCGTCCGGGCGCAACGTTCTGATCGAGGACGGCCGCCTGGTCGGCTACATGCAGGACCGCCAGAACGCCCGGCTGATGGGCGCAAAGGCGACCGGAAACGGCCGCCGGCAGTCCTACGCCCACGCGCCGATGCCCCGCATGACCAACACCTTCATGCTGGGCGGCGACCGCGAGCCCGGCGAGGTCGTGGCGGCGGTGAAGGACGGGATCTACGCCACCGGCTTCGGCGGCGGGCAGGTCGACATCACCAGCGGCAAGTTCGTGTTCAACTGCACCGAGGCCTATCGCGTGAAGGACGGCAAGATCCTCCACCCGGTGAAGGGCGCGACCCTGGTCGGCGACGGCCCTTCCGCGCTGAAGCGGGTTTCGATGATCGCCAACGACATGGCGCTCGATCCCGGCATCGGCACCTGCGGCAAGCAGGGCCAGGGCGTGCCGGTGACGGTCGGCCAGCCCACGTTGCTGATCGAGGGCGTGACCGTCGGCGGCCGCGGCGGCTGAGGGCGCGCCCGACCCGACGCCCCTCAGAGCGCGCGGCTCGCGGCGCCGTCGGGATGCTCAGTAGCAGTAGTGCCTGAACACCTGGGAGACGTCGCCGCTCCACTCCTCGCGGCAGCGTCGGAGCAGCTCGTCGGCCGCGGTCTCGCCGCTGTCGACCACCCGTTTCAGATCGTTCAGGAAATGCGCCTCGTCGGCGTCGAAGCCGTAGGCCTTGGCCCGAGCCTTCAGCCCCGCCTCCGCGATCCCCAGCACCTCGCGCGCCAGGTCGCGCATCGAGCGTCCGCGGATCTCCGCCCGAAGCCCATGATCCGCCGCATCGCGCCGAAGCGCCTGGCGCTCCTCGGCCGTCCAGTCCTTCGAGAGATCCCAGGCCGCGTCCAGCGCCCCCTGGTCGTAGATCAGCCCGACCCACAGCGCCGGCAGCGCGCAGATCCGCCGCCACGGGCCCCCATCGGCCCCGCGCATCTCGATAAACCGCTTGAGCCGCGCTTCCGGAAAGATCGTGGTCAGATGGTCGGCCCAGTCCGACAGCGTCGGAGCCTCGCCGGGCAGCGCCGGCAGCCGGCCCTCCATGAAATCCCGGAACGACTGGCCGGAGGCGTCGATATAGCGGCCGTCGCGGTAGACGAAGTACATCGGCACGTCGAGCGCGTAGTCGACCCAGGCCTCGAACCCGAACCCCTCCTCGAACGCGAACGGCAGAAGCCCGGTCCGGTCCGGATCGACGTCGCGCCAGATCCGCCCGCGATACGAAAGATGCCCGCTCGGCGCGCCCTCCAGGAACGGCGAGTTGGCGAACAGCGCGGTCGCCACCGGCTGCAACGCCAACGCCACCCGCATCTTCCGCACCATGTCCGCCTCGGAGGCGAAGTCGAGATTCACCTGGATCGTGCAGGAGCGCAGCATCATGTCGAGCCCATGGGTCCCGACCTTCTGCATGTAGGCGCGCATGATGTCGTAACGGCCCTTGGGCATCACATGGATGTCCTCGCGCGACCAGGTCGGCGCGACGCCGAGCCCGATATAGCCGACGCCGATCCGGTCCGCGACCTCCCGCACCTCCGCCAGATGCTGGTTGGTTTCCTCGCAGGTCTCGTGAATGTTCTCGAGCGGCGCGCCCGACAGCTCCAACTGCCCGCCGGGCTCCAGCGAGACGTTCGCGCCGTTCTTGCTGAGGCCGATCAGATGCTCGCCTTCGAGGATCGGCTTCCAGCCGAACTGGTCGCGCAGCCCCTCGAGCACCGCCCGCACCGAGCGCGGGCCGTCATAGGGCAGCGGCTTCAGCGTGTCCCGGCAATAGCCGAACTTCTCGTGCTCCGTTCCGATCCGCCACTGCTCGCGCGGCTTGCAGCCCGCGGCCAGATGTTCGGCGAGCTGCTCCCGCCGCTCGATCGGGCCGCCGCCCTGCTGCGGTATCGACATCGCTGACCCTTCCGCCGATCGAGACCGCCAGCACGGCCTATTTTCGGAGGCTTAGGCCGGCCCGCCACGGGTGGCAAGCATGGGCGGTCCGCCTTCAGATCGTCGTGAGCGGCCCGCGCCCGATCAACGCCAATCCCCCGCCCGGTCCTGCCAGAGCGTGAGCGCCGCCACCGCCGCGGTGTCGGCCCGCAGCACCCGCGGCCCGAGCGCGCCGGTTCGCACGAACGGCTTCGCCCTGAGCGCCGCGCTTTCCGCGTCCGAGAACCCGCCCTCCGGCCCGATCAGCACGGCCGCGGGCCCGGGCTCGATCACGGACCCGAGCGGCGGCGCGTCGCGCCGTTCGTCGCAGAGATAGAGTCGCCGCTCCGCCGGCCAGCCCGCGAGCGCCGCCTCGAGCGAGGCGGGCTCCGCGACCTCCGGCGCGAACACCAGCCCGCATTGCTCCGCCGCCTCGACCGCATGGGCGCGGAGGCGCTCGACATTCACCCGCTCCGAGTTGGTGTGCTGCGTAAACACCGGGATCAGCCGGCGGCAGCCCATCTCGCAGGCCTTCTCCGCCACGAAATCCGTGCGGGCCTTTTTCAGCGGCGCGAACAGCAGCCAGAGGTCTGGCGGCGCCGCGGCGGGGCGCGTCCGCTCAACCGCCCGAAGCGTTCCGTTCCGCTTGTCGGCGCGCGCGGCCTCCGCGAGCCATTCGCCGTCCCGGCTGTTGAACACGAGGACGGTCGCCCCCGCCGACAGCCGCATCACCGCGAACAAATAGTGGCTTTGGTCCCGCGCCAGCGCTATTTCGCCGCCCGGCGTCAGGGTCGCGTCGAGGTATAGACGGATTTTGGGCGAACTAGACGTCATCGCGGCGCTCCGTTCCAACGGCGCGACGCCGACCAAGCACCGGAGGCCCCATGGCCAGCGACAACAGCCCCGACCTGTCGATCCGCCCGGCGGACGCCGCGCGCGACAACTGGGTGGACCGGTTCGCCCCGGCGGGTTGGCGGCCGTATCTGCGGCTCAGCCGGGCCGATCGGCCGATCGGGGCCTGGCTCCTGTTGTTGCCGGGCTGGCAGGCCTTGGCCCTCGCGGCGGGGTCGGAGGGCTGGACCGGTCTCGGCGCGCTCGAGGGCGCGTGGCTGTTCGCGGCGTTCTTCATCGGCGCTTTCGTGATGCGGGGCGCGGGATGCGTTCTGAACGACATCGTCGATCGCGACATCGACGCGCAAGTGGCGCGCACCCGCGAGCGCCCCTTGCCGTCCGGCCAGGCGACGCTGGCCGGCGCCATCGCGCTCCTGGTCGGGCTTTGCGCGCTCGGCTTCGCGCTGTTGATGACCTTCAACTGGACCGCGGTCGTGATCGGCTTGGTCTCCGCTCTGCCGGTCGCGATCTACCCCTTCATGAAGCGCGTCACCTGGTGGCCGCAGCTGTTCCTCGGCATCGCCTTCAACTGGGGCGCGCTGGTCGGGTGGGCGGCGGTGACCGGAGCGCTTTCCGCGCCCGCCGCTCTGCTTTACCTGGGCGGGATCGCCTGGACCATCGGCTACGACACCATTTACGCGCACCAGGATCGCGAGGACGATGCGCTGATCGGGGTGAAGTCGACGGCGCGGCTGTTCGGCGATCGGACCCGCCCGGCGCTCATCCTGTTCTACGCCCTCGCCGTGCTGTTCGCCGCCGCCGCGGGGTGGGCCGCGGGGCTCGGCTGGCTGTTCTGGCTCGGCCTCGCCGCCTACGCGGCGCATCTGGCCGGTCAGATCCTGCGCCTCGACATCGACGACTCGGCGCTCTGCCTGCACCTGTTCAAATCGAACCGGGAGGCCGGGCTGCTCCTCCTCGCCGCCATCGCGATGGGCGGTTTCTGAGTCAGCGAGGATCGCGCCCCGGCGCGAGAGGAGCGTCGACGCGCAACGCCGCTCGTCCCCGGCTTCGCCGCTCCTCGCAAACGCCGGTTCCGGGCGGTCGCCTGCGGTTGCGCGCCGTCACCTCTTCCCGTGCGGATGCGCCTTGTCATAGGCCGCCATCAGCCGCTCCGCATCGACGCCCGCATAGACCTGGGTCGTGCTGAGCGAGGCGTGCCCGAGCAGCTCCTGGATCGCCCTCAGATCCCCGCCCGCGCCGAGCAGATGGGTCGCGAACGAGTGCCGGAGCGCGTGCGGCGTCGCATCCTCCGCGAGCCCCAGCCGCCGCCGCGCCTCCGCAAGGGTCCGCCGGAGCACCGGCGCCTGCAGCGGTCCGCCCTTCTCGCCGCGGAACAGCGCATCCTTGGGCGCGAGCGTGAACGGCTGGGCGTCGAGATACCGCGCCACCGCCTCCCGCACCGCCGGCAGCACCGGGACCAGCCGCTCCTTCCCGCCTTTGCCGACGATCCGGAGCGTCTCCCCGAACGGCGCCGCCGCCCGGGGCAGCCCGAGCGCCTCTGAAATCCGGAGCCCGCAGCCATAGATCAGCGTGAGCGCCGCCGCGTCGCGCAGCCCGACCCAATCCGGCCGGCCGGCCCGCCCGGTCTCGGGCGCGACCTCGATCGCGGCCCGCGCCTGCGCGACCGAGAGCGGCCGCGGCATTCGCGCCGGCGCCTTCGGCCCGCGCGCGGCCAGCACCCCGCCGGCCTCGACGCCGTGCCGCTCCGCCAACCAGCGATAGAAGCTCTTCACCGCGGACAGCATCCGCTTGGCGGACGCCCCCTTGAGGTCCCGCTCGGCCAGGCTCGCGAGCCACTGCCGAAGCGCCGCCCGGTCGACCGCCGCCAAATCGGCGCGCCGCGCCGTCCGGCCAAGCCGCGCCTCGAGCGTCCGCACGAAATCCGCCAGATCCGAGCGATAAGCCGCCGCGGTCGCATCCGCGCGCCCCGACACCTCGGACAGATGGGCGAGCCAGACGATGACGAGTTCGGACGCCGTCGGCTCCGATCGCGCCCCGTCTTCGTCCCAGGCCTTGTCCCAGGCTTTGGTCCCGTCTCCGTCCCCTTCCCCCATCGCCCCGGAAGAGGATGTCGGCATTCTTCGTCAGCCTTTCAGGATCGTTTGTCCGGTCTTTTCCCAGTCCGCCAGGAACGCGGCCAGGCCTTTTTCCGTCAGCGGATGGTCGGCGAGCTTCGCCAGGATGTTGGGCGGCAGCGTCGCGACGTCCGCCCCGATCTTCGCGCACTCATGGACGTGGTTCACCGTGCGGATCGAGGCCGCCAGGATCTCCGTGTCGAAATCGTAATTGTCGTAGATCTCGCGGATGTCCGAGATCAGCTCCAACCCGTCGAGCGCGATGTCGTCGAGCCGGCCGATGAAGGGCGAGATGAACGCCGCCCCCGCCTTCGCCGCCAGCAGCGCCTGATTGGCGGAGAAGCAGAGCGTGACGTTGACCATCCGCCCCTCGTCGGCGAAGGTCCGGCACGCCCGCAATCCGTCCCAGGTGAGGGGAACCTTGATCGCCACGTTCGGCCCGATCTCGCAGAGCCTGCGGCCCTCGGCGACCATGGCCTCGTATTCGGTCGCGGCGACCTCGGCGCTCACCGGCCCGTCGACCATCTCGCAGATCTCTCCGATGGTCTCGACGAAGTCTCGCCCCGATTTCGCGATCAAGGACGGGTTGGTGGTGACGCCGTCGACCATGCCGGTGTCCACCAGCTTTCGGATCTCCGCCACGTCGGCCGTATCGATGAAGAACTTCATGGGATCGCTCTCCCTCCTCCAGCGTCTCGCCGTCGATCTATCGCATCGCGGGCCCGCCCGCCAGCCGGAGCGGCCGCGAACGCGCTGCAATGCGCGTTTTTCGGGGGCGCTGCGTTTTTCGGAGGCGCCGCGGTGACGGCGCCGGATTTGTTCGGCGTCGAGACGGAGAGCGGCGATCAGGCGGAGGGCGAGGACGGCCCCCGCGCGCGCCATCTCGTCTCGGTCGCCGTCGCCGCGCCGGTTCCCGGTCCCTACGACTACCTCGCCCCCGAGCCGCCCCGCGAAGGCGCCTTCGTGACCGCCCCGCTCGGCGGACGCGAGACCATCGGGGTGGTTTGGGGGCCGGGCGAGGGCGGCGTCGACCCCAAGAAGCTGAAACGCGTCGGCCAGGCGCTCGACCTGCCCCCGATGCCGCCCGAGACCCGCGCCTTCCTCGAAAAGGCGGCCGACTACACCCTGACCCCGCTCGGCGAGATGGTGCGCCTCGCCACCCGGGCGCCGGGCCTGGCGGAGCCCGCCCCGACCCGACGCGCTCTGAAACGCGGGCCCGGGGGCCTCCAGCGCCCGACCGCGGCGCGCCGCAAGGCGCTCGAGACCTTCGAGCGGCTCACCCGCAACCAGGCGGGCGGCGTGATGGCGCCCGCCGATCTCGCTCGGGCCGCCGGCGTCGGCGCCGCGGTGGTGGCGGCGCTGGTCGAAGACGGCGCGCTGGTCGAGACCGCCGCGCCGCGCGATCCGCCCTACGCGCCGCTCGACCCCGAACGCCCCCACGCCGAGCTCTCGTCCGCCCAGGCCGAGGCCGCCGAGGCGCTGTCCGCCATGGTCCGCGCCCGCGCCTTCCAGCCCGCGCTTCTCCACGGCGTCACCGGCTCCGGCAAGACCGAGGCCTACCTCGAGGCGGTCGCCGAATGCCTCCGCCAGGGCCGTCAGGCGCTGGTGCTCCTGCCCGAGATCGCGCTGACCGACCAGTTCCTCGCCCGCGTCGAGCGCCGCTTCGGCGCGCGCCCCGCGGAATGGCACTCCGCCGTCTCCGGCGTGGAGCGCCGCCGCTGCTGGCGCGCGATCGCCAGCGGCCAGGCCCGCCTCGCCGTCGGCGCCCGCTCCGCCTTGTTCCTGCCGTTCCGCGATCTCGGCCTGATCGTCGTCGATGAGGAGCATGACGGCGGCTACAAGCAGGAGGAGGGCGCGATCTACCACGCCCGCGACATGGCGGTGCTCCGCGCCTCCTTCAGCAAGGCCGCCGTGATCCTCGCCTCCGCCACCCCCTCGCTCGAGACCTGGGCCAACGCCGACGCCGGGCGCTACGCCAAGGTCTCCCTCCCCGAGCGCTTCGGGACCGCGGTGGAGCCCGAGATCGCCGCCATCGATCTCCGTCGCGAGGGCCTGGACCGCGACCGCTGGATCTCGCCCAGCCTGGCCCGCGAAACCGCGGAGACGCTCGCGCGCGGCGAGCAGGCGCTCCTGTTCCTGAACCGCCGCGGCTACGCCCCGCTGACCCTTTGCCGCAAATGCGGCGCCCGCGCCGGCTGCCCGCATTGCGACGCCTGGCTGGTCGAACACCGCTTCAGCCGCAAGCTCGTCTGCCATCTCTGCGGCCACGAAGAGAGCGCGCACGCCGTCTGTCGCGAGTGCGGGTCCGACGAGCTGGCCGCCTGCGGCCCCGGGGTCGAGCGCCTGGAGGAGGAGGCCCGCGCCCGCTTCCCCGAGGCCCGCGTCAGCATCCTCTCGAGCGACGTGGCGACCTCCGCCCAGGCGCTCCGCGAAAAGATCGACGAGATCGCCCGCGGCGACGCCGACATCGTCATCGGCACCCAGATCGTCGCCAAGGGGCACAATTTCCCCAACCTGACCCTCGTGGGCGTCGTCGACGCCGATCTGGGGCTGCAGGGCGGCGATTTCCGCGCCGCCGAGCGCACCTTTCAGCTGATCCGCCAGGTCGCCGGCCGCGCCGGCCGCGCCGAGAAGCCGGGCCGCGCGCTCCTCCAGACCGTCGGCCCCGACCTCCCGGTGATGCGCGCCCTGATCAAGGGCGACGAGCTCGGCTTCCTGGAGGCCGAGGCCGCCGAGCGCCGCGCGGCGGAGGCTCCGCCCTATGGCCGCTATCTCGCCGTGATCTTCTCCGGTCCCGACGAGGCCAAGGTTTGGGAGATCGCCCAGCTCTTCGCCCGCGAATCCGCCCCGATCCGCGCCGCCGGCGCCGATCTGCTCGGCCCCGCCCCCGCGCCGATCCCCCGGATCCGCGGCAAGGCCCGCGTCCGCATGCTGGCCGTCGCCCCCAAAGGCGCGCGCCTGCAGGAGGCCGCCCGCGCCTGGCGCGCCCGCGTCAAGCGCCTGAACGGCGTGCGCGTCGTGTTCGACGTCGACCCGATGAGCTTCCTCTAGGTCTCAAGCTAGGTTCCAAGTTGGGCCCCAAGCTAGGTTCCAAGCTAGGCCCCGAGCGCTTTTCGGCGCCGGAGACGATCCCCGACGCCGTCCGTCGCGCCCTGTGACCATTTCTCGTGTGGCGCGCCGCCGCCAGCCCGGCTTCAACTCCGCGCGGCGCGGAAGGATCACGGGGGCGAGTCGAATGAGCGAAGCGACGGCCGACGGGCCGCAAGCGGTCCCCTTCGAAGAAACCCGGACGGTCGAGCAGCTCGCCCCCGGCCTGGCGCTGCGCGCCGTCTGGCTCCGCGCAGCGCTGTTGCTCTCGGTTCTCGTGAGCCTCGTGACCGCCGCGCACGAGGTTCTGATGCTCGGCCTGATCCAGATGATCGACGCCGGCGATCCCGGCGTGGTCGAGCGCGCCGAGCTGATCGACGTCGTCGGGGCCGTCGGCGGGTTCGGCCTCCTCGCCAGCCTGGTGCTGAACGCGATCGCCTATTGCTATTGGGTGAACCGCGCCGCGCGCATCGCCTGGCTGACCCACCCCGAGGAGATGACCGTCAGCCCGACCTGGGCGGCGGCCTGGAACTTCATCCCGATCGCCTCGCTCTGGATGCCGTTCGCGGCGGCGAGCCAGATCTGGCGCGCCGCGCGCAAAGCGGAGCCGGGCGCCTCCGCCGACCGCCCGTTGCGGATGTGGGTCTGGTGGCTCGCCTGGGTCGCGAGCAACCTGCTCGGCAACGTCTCGACCCGCGTCGGCGGCTTCGAGCCCAATCTCGAGGAACTCCGGATCACCGTGCCGCTGGACCTCGCCGGCAGCGTCTTGCTGCTGCTCGCCAGCCTGATGCTCCTGCCGATCGTGAGCGAGATCACCGCAGCGCTCCGTCGCCGAGGCGCCGCCGACGTCTTCGACTGACGCGCGCGCGTGAAGCGACATGCGCGAGGGAGGGCGTTTCGGCGGAACAGGCGGGCGCAGGCCTCGACCCGCCGAGGAGACCCGCCAAGGAGACCCGCCGAGGACGAAGCCGATCGTTCGGATCCGAACCGCCACATCCGGCCGAGGCTCATGTTGCAACGCCGAAAGCCCTATGCTAGCCGTCCGCGCGACTTGGCGGGCGGCCACGACAGCGGACATCACGCGCGGGTTTCTGAGCGAAGGCAATGAGTTCTCCCGGGGATCGCGCATTCCCGACGGGATCGTTGCGGCGACCGGTCGCTTGCGATACGGCGCTCGGCGCGGGTAGGTCGCGGGCCGAGCGTGGGTAGTTGGGCGCTTCGGCGAACGGTTGAGCGGTTCGCGCCGCAACCAGGCCCGGGCGACTGCGGAGCCGGCCCCGGGGGGCGGCGGAAGGCGAGGAGAACAGGGTGGCCGACAGCGTAGGCATCGTTTCGGGGGTCGCGGGCCGGTACGCCACCGCGTTGTTCGAACTCGCTGAAGAGAAAAACGCGCTCGACGCGACGCTCGCGGACGTGCGGAGCCTTTCGGCGGCCCTGACCGAAGCGCCCGACCTCACCGACGCGCTCGACGATCCCTCCATCTCCCGAGACCAAATGGGCAAGGCCGTGGCCGCGCTCGCCGCGAAGATGGGCCTGGGCGAGATCGCCGCGAACCTGCTCGGCCTCATGGCTTCGAAGCGCCGCCTCGGAGCGCTCCCGAAGGCGCTCGAGGCGTTCGAAGCGCTCGCCGCCGAAAAGCGCGGCGAAGCGACGGTCGAGGTGGCCGCTGCGGCGCCGCTCAGCGAGGCCCAGGTCGACAGCCTGCGCGCCGCGGTCGAGCGCGCCGTCTCCAAGAAAGTTCACATGCGCGTGGACGTCGATCCCGAGTTGATCGGCGGCCTCGTCGTTAAAATCGGCAGCCGGATGATCGACGCCTCCGTGCGTTCGAAGCTTGCTGCGTTGCAAACCGCGATGAAAGAGGTCGGGTGATGAGCATCCAGGCGGCGGAGATCTCCGCGATCCTCAAGGAGCAGATCCAGAATTTCGGCCAGGAGGCTCAGGTCGCCGAGATCGGCCAGGTTCTCTCCGTCGGCGACGGCATCGCCCGCGTCTACGGCCTCGACGGCGTCCAGGCCGGCGAGATGGTCGAGTTCCCGGGGAACATCATGGGCATGGCCCTGAACCTCGAAGCCGACAATGTCGGCGTCGTGATCTTCGGCGACGACCGCTCGATCAAAGAGGGCGACACGGTCAAGCGCACCCAGTCGATCGTGGACGTGCCGGTCGGCAAGGGTCTGCTCGGCCGGGTGGTCGACGCGCTCGGCAACCCGATCGACGGCAAAGGCCCGATCGCGTACGACAGCCGTCGCCGCGCCGACCTGAAGGCGCCGGGCATCATCCCGCGCAAGTCGGTGCATGAGCCGATGGCGACCGGCCTGAAGTCGGTCGACGCCCTGATCCCGATCGGCCGCGGCCAGCGCGAGCTGATCATCGGCGACCGCCAGACCGGCAAGACCGCCGTCGCGCTCGACGCGATGCTGAACCAGAAAGTCTACAACGCCGCCGCCGGCGACGACGAGCACAAGAAGCTCTACTGCGTCTACATCGCGGTCGGCCAAAAGCGTTCCACCGTCGCCCAGCTCGTGAAGAAACTGGAGGAGGCCGGCGCGCTTGAATACTCGATCGTCGTCGCCGCCACCGCGTCCGAGCCGGCCCCGCTGCAGTATCTCGCCCCGTATTCGGGCTGCGCGATGGCGGAGTTCTTCCGCGACAACGGCATGCACGCGCTGGTGACCTACGACGATCTGTCGAAGCAGGCCGTCGCCTACCGCCAGATGTCGCTCCTGCTGCGCCGCCCGCCGGGCCGCGAGGCGTATCCGGGCGACGTGTTCTACCTCCATTCGCGCCTTCTCGAGCGCGCGGCGAAGATGAACGACGAGCAGGGCGCGGGCTCGATGACCGCGCTGCCGATCATCGAGACCCAGGCCGGCGACGTGTCCGCCTACATCCCGACCAACGTGATTTCGATCACCGACGGTCAGATCTTCCTCGAGACCGAGCTGTTCTACCAGGGCATCCGCCCGGCGGTGAACGTCGGCCTGTCGGTGAGCCGCGTGGGCTCCTCCGCTCAGACCAAGGCGATGAAGTCGGTCGCCGGCTCGATCAAGCTCGAACTCGCCCAGTATCGCGAGATGGCCGCCTTCGCGCAGTTCGGCTCCGACCTCGACGCCGCGACCCAGAAGCTGCTCGCCCGCGGCGCGCGCCTGGTTGAGCTCCTGAAGCAGCCGCAATACGCGCCGCTGACCAACGCCGAGCAGGTCTGCGTGATCTACGCGGGCACCCAGGGCTTCGTCGACAAAGTCCCGGTGCGCGACGTCGTGCGCTTCGAGCGCGGTCTGCTCCAGCACTTGCGCACGAGCTGCAAGGATCTGCTGGAGGACATCCGCGTGAACGACCGCAAAGTCGACGGCGAGCTGGCCGACAAGATCAAGGCGGCGATCAACGACTTCGCCGACAGCTTCGCCTGAACCCGAGCCGGCGCGCCTCCGGCCGCGCCGCCCGCCGCATGAGACTGATGGACGGAACAGCGGCCGCGACGGCGCGGCCGCTCTCGACGAAAGGGCCCCGGGCGCATGCCGAGCCTTAAGGACCTCAAGAACCGGATCAACTCGGTCAAGTCGACCCGGAAGATCACCAGCGCGATGAAGCTGGTCGCGGCCGCGAAGCTGAAGCGCGCGCAGGACGCGGCGGAGGCCTCGCGCCCCTATGCGGAGCGGATGGCGGACATGACCGCCGCCCTGAGCGCCGCAGCCAAGGACAGCCCGACCGCGCCGGCGCTCCTCGTCGGCACCGGCAAGGAGGATGTGCATCTTCTGGTCGTCGCGACGGCGGAGCGCGGTCTCTGCGGCGGCTTCAACAGCACGATCGTGCGGCTCGCGCGGACGCGCATTCGCGAACTTCTGGCGGCCGGCAAGACCGTCAAGATCATGACGATCGGCAAGAAGGGGCGCGAGCAGCTGGTCCGCGATTATCGCGACCTGATGGTCCACCACGTCGACCTGAGCGGCGTGAAAAAGGTCGGCTATGCGGACGCTCAGGCGATCGCCGATCAAATCCTGGATCGCTTCGCCAAGGGCGAGTTCGACGTCTGCACCTTGTTCTACAACCGCTTCCAGTCGGTGATCAGCCAGATCCCGACCCCGCTCCAGCTGATCCCGGCCGCGACCGAGCAGACCGAGGAGACGGGCGCCGCGGACGTCAATTACGAATACGAGCCCGACGAAGAGGCGCTTCTCAAAGAGCTTCTGCCGAAGGCGCTGACGGTCGGCGTCTTCCGGGCGCTGCTCGAGAACGCCGCCTCCGAGCAAGGCGCCCGGATGGCCGCGATGGACAACGCGACCCGCAACGCCGGCGAGCTCATCAAGAAGCTCACCCTGGAGTACAACCGCAGCCGTCAGGCCGCGATCACCAAAGAACTCATCGAGATCATCTCGGGCGCCGAAGCGCTCTAACCGCCGCGGCGGAGCCGGACGGGCGCGCAGCGCCCGCTCGACGACCAGCCCGAAACCACGAGGAAACGGAAGATGGCCGATAAGACCGTCGGAAAAGTCACCCAGGTGATCGGGGCCGTCGTGGACGTCGCCTTCGACGACCACCTGCCCGCGATCCTGAACGCGCTCGAGACCGACAACCAGGGCGCCCGCCTGGTGCTCGAGGTCGCCCAGCATCTGGGCGAGCACGTCGTCCGCACCATCGCCATGGACAGCACCGAGGGTCTGGTCCGCGGCCAGGAGGTGCGCGACACCGAGGCCTCGATCGCGGTGCCGGTGGGCGACGCCACGCTCGGCCGCATCATGAACGTCATCGGCGAGCCGATCGACGAGAAGGGCCCGGTCAACGCCAACGAGACCCGCACCATCCACCAGAGCGCGCCCGCCTTCGTCGAGCAGTCGACGGACAGCGAAGTGCTCGAGACCGGCATCAAGGTCGTCGACCTGCTGGCGCCCTACGCGAAGGGCGGCAAGATCGGCCTGTTCGGCGGCGCGGGCGTCGGCAAGACCGTGCTGATCCAGGAGCTGATCAACAACATCGCCAAGGTGCACTCCGGCTACTCGGTGTTCGCGGGCGTCGGCGAGCGGACCCGCGAGGGCAACGACCTCTACTACGAATTCATCGAGTCCGGCGTCATCGACGAAGAGAACCTCGCGAACTCCAAAGTGGCGCTGGTCTTCGGCCAGATGAACGAGCCGCCGGGCGCCCGCGCCCGGGTCGCGCTCTCGGGCCTGACCATGGCGGAGCAGTTCCGCGACGCTTCCGGCACCGACGTGCTGTTCTTCGTGGACAACATCTTCCGCTTCACCCAGGCGGGTTCCGAGGTGTCGGCGCTGCTCGGCCGCATTCCCTCCGCGGTGGGCTATCAGCCGACCCTGGCGACCGACATGGGCCAGCTGCAGGAGCGCATCACCTCGACCAAGAACGGCTCGATCACGAGCGTGCAGGCCATTTACGTGCCCGCGGACGACCTGACCGACCCCGCGCCGGCGACCTCCTTCGCCCACCTAGACGCGACCACCGTGTTGAACCGCTCGATCGCCGAGCTCGGCATCTACCCGGCGGTGGACCCGCTCGACTCGACCAGCCGGATCCTCGATCCGCAGGTGGTCGGCGACGAGCACTACGAGGTCGCCCGTCAGGTGCAGGAGACGCTGCAGCGCTACAAGGCGCTTCAGGACATCATCGCGATCCTCGGCATGGACGAGCTGTCCGAAGAGGATAAGACGACCGTCGCCCGTGCGCGGAAGATCCAGCGCTTCCTGAGCCAGCCCTTCGACGTCGCGCAGGTCTTCACCGGCAGCCCGGGCGTGCAGGTCCCGCTCGCTAAGACAGTCGACAGCTTCAAGCGCGTCTGCGCCGGTGAGTTCGACCATCTGCCGGAAGCCGCCTTCTACATGGTGGGCGACATCGACGAGGTTCAGGCTAAGGCCCAGAAGCTGGCCGCGGCGGCTTAAGCCGCGCGCCTACGGGAGACGGAGATGCTGCAATTCGACCTGGTCTCGCCGGAGCGCGCCATGGCGTCCGGCCAGGCTTCTCAGGTGACGGCGCCGGGGATGGAGGGCGACCTGACCGCCCTCCCCGGCCACGCGCCGTTCCTGACCGCGCTCCGCCCGGGCGTGGTCTCGGCGGTGATGGGCTCGGAGACCAAGCGCTTCGTCGTTTTCGGCGGCTTCGTCGAGATCGCGCCGGAGCGCGTGAGCGTGCTCGCCGACGACGTCTTCGCCGCGGGCGAGGTCTCGGCGGAGGTCATCGACGCGCGAATCACCGAGGCCGAAGCGGCGTTGAAAGCGGCGGGCGGCGGTGATGAATTCATCGCGGCTCAGCGCCTCGAGGACCTTCGCACCCTCAAATCGCTTAATCTCGCCGCCTGAGCGCGCGCCGCCCGACGCGAGGAGACGTCGGGAGCGGTCCGCGCGCGGGCCCAACCCGGCGATCTTGGCCGGCGATCTTGGCCGGCGATCTTGGCCAAGCCCATAGCAAAGCGTGGTCATGGCCGGGCGGAGGTATGGCTCGGGCGGCGAAGCCCGTTTTGCGCTCAAAGGCGCACAGGGATCACCGATCGCCCACGAAGCGCGCGAACTCGTCGAGCACGGTCTCGTAGACGCCGCGTTTGAACGGCACGATCGACCCCATCAACTCGGCCCGATCCATCCAGCGCCAGGCGCGAAACTCCGGTTCCTCGGTCTCGATATTGATCGCCGCGTCGCCGGCGATCAGCCGCAGCGCGAACCATTTCTGGGTCTGGCCGCGGAACCGCCCGCCCCAGAGCCGCGGAACCAACGTCGCCGGCAGATCATAGGGAATCCAGTCCGCGCTCTCGGCGAGCACCTCGACATGGTCGGGCCCGACGCCGATCTCTTCGCCCAGCTCGCGGAACGCCGCCTCGCGCGGCGACTCGCCAGGATCGACGCCGCCCTGCGGCATTTGCCAGGCCTCCGCCTGGTTGTCGATCCGCTGACCCGCGAAGATCAGCCCGCCCGGATTGAGCACCATCAGACCGACGCAGGGGCGATACGGCAGCGCCTCGATCTCGCTCGGCGTCATCGGCTCTCTCCCCCTCTCGCGGCGCGCTCGGTCTACGGGGCCGCGGCTACGTCGGTCGCCTCGGCGTCGATCTCGGTCAACGCCGTCAACTGCAGCCCGCGCGCGTCGATCGTCCCGATCCAGCGCCGGAGCGCTTCGATCGCCGCCGGCGCCGCCGCGATGACGCCGACCGCCCGACCGTCGCGCTTCGCAGTCCGCTCCAAGAGCCGCAGGCCAAGGCCGATATCCGACGTGCGCCCGCCATTGTCCAGCGCGACTGAGGACGCCAGGAACCGCGCGCCCGCCGACCGAGCGGCGGCGGGCAAGCGGCTGTCGGCGGGCCCGTCATTCTGGAAAACCATCAGATCGCGGCGCTCGGCCGCCGTCGCCAACAGCGCCGCCGAACCCGCGTCGATCAGAAAGCCCCCGCCGAGATAGGTCGACACGCCCTCCGCCCCCGGCGCCGCCGCCAAAGCCTCGTCCAATCGGCGGAGATTGTCCGCCGCCGCGTCGCCGACCAGCATCGTGAGAGGACCCGGATCGACCCGCGGATACTGCGCGGGCTCGAGCGGGGCCTCGACCAGCAGCGTGCGCCCGAGGCGCTGCGCCGCCGTCGCCCAGCGCTCGGAGTTGTCCGCGATCGGCGCGACGGCGATGGCGACCTCTTGAGGCAGGCGCGTCAGCGCCGCCTCGCTCGCCTCCGCGTTCAATCCCACGGCGGTCACCACCAGGGCGATCTGCGGAAGCCTGGCGATCGCCAGGGGCTCCGGTTCCGGCGCGGACCCGGTCTCGGCGGTCCGCCCGATATCGGCCGTTTCAATGTCGGCGCCGCCGAAGGTCTCCGCGATGCTGCGCACGGGCGCGACGGGCGCGACGGGCGCGGCCGCCGACAGCGTCGGACCTTCCTCCGGCTCGTCGACGCTTCGGAGCGCCATATAGGGCGACCAAAGCGGCGCGGGCGCGACCGATATGAGCCTGGGCGGCGTCGACAGCGCTTCCGATGGGGCCAAAGGACGGCTCGGCGCCGCCAGCGCCGAAGCCCAGCCGGGCGCCGCGTTCCGTCGCGCCGCGGCATGCCGTTCGCCGCGCCAGACGGTCGCGACCGTCGGCGGCGCGGCCAGGATCATCCGCTGCGCGCGAACCGCCCGGCTGGGCGCGTCCGACAACACGGGCTCGCGCGGCTGGAGGCGCTCATAGGTCTCCAGCGCCGCGATCGTCGCGGCGCCGAGCCCGATATTGATTGCGATCCCCGCGACCAGCAGACGGGCGGCCGCCGCGCTCCGAGGACTGAAGCAGACGCGAGCCGCCCGTTCGGCGAGCCTACGCGTATGTCCCCAGGCCAGCGCTGAGCCGGCGGCGATCGTCCATCCGGACCGCCCGTGGGGCGCATGCAGGGAAGAGTAGAGCCTTTCGACGATCGGGAGGGTGCGCAGCCGATCATCCGCCAGCGCCGCGAGCCGGCGAAACGCCGAACGCGCCAACAGGCGCCGCAGGCGCGCGCTGCGCCGAGCGATCGTCTCCGTCCAACCTCGAAATGCGGCGCGCGTCTGCACGGCGAGTTCCCACGACACGGTTCTACCCACCGTCGCGGTACGCCGCGGAACCTTATCAACTGGTTACCAAACGAAAGCGGGCGCGGACGAAGGCCCGCGCCCGTTGCCGACCGGCGGCGCCGGTCTTACTCGACGCGGCTAAGCGCCTCGAGTTTCGACACGCCGCGGAGCAGATCGAGCGCGTAGGCGAGCTGGTAGTCCTCTTCCCGCAGCTTTGCGATCGCTTCGGCCCGCTCCCGCGACGCGTCGTCCACGGAGCCCTCGCCCGCATCCTCGTTGTCGAGGCTGTTGCGGAGCGACGACTCGGAGCGCGCGCCGCCGGCGTTCTCGTCCGCCTCCACTTTCAGCTGGCGCACCACGATGTCGGGCTCGATGCCCCGGGCCTGGATCGACCGGCCCGACGGCGTGTAGTACCGCGAGGTCGTCAGCCGGATCGCGCCGCGGTTCGCCAGCGGCATGATGGTCTGCACCGACCCTTTGCCGAAACTCTTGGTGCCGACGATGATCCCGCGGCGATGATCCTGCAGCGCGCCTGCGACGATCTCCGAAGCCGACGCCGAGCCGCCGTTCACGAGCACGACAATCGGCTTGCCGCCCGTCACATCGCCTTCCTCGGCGTTATACCGCTCCGCGTCGCGCGGGTTGCGGCCGCGGGTCGACACGATCTCGCCCTTGTCGAGGAAATCGTCCGCGACCGCGATCGCCTGCGTCAGCAGACCGCCCGGGTTGTTGCGCAGATCGATGATGTAGCCCTTGAGCTTCTCCTCGCCGATCTCCTCGCGGACCTCGGCCAGCGTCTCGACCAGGGCCGAATGCGTCTGCTGGTTGAAGGTCGTGATCCGAAGATAGGCGACATCGTCCTCGGCGCGCCCGCGCACCGGGTTGATCTTGATGTTGTCGCGGATGATCTCGACTTCGAACGGCTCGTCGCGGCCTTCGCGCACGACCGTCAGCGTGATCTTGGTGCCGATCTTCCCGCGCATCCGGTCGACCGCTTCGGACAGGGTCAGGCCGTTCACGTTCTCGCCGTCGAGCTGGGTGATCAGGTCGTTCGCCTGCATCCCCGCGCGCGCCGCCGGCGTATCGTCGATCGGAGCGACGACCTTCACATAGCCGTTCTCCATGGTGACCTCGATCCCGAGGCCGCCGAACTCGCCCTGGGTCTGGGCGCGCATCTCGTCATAGCCCTTGGGAGGCAGGTAGCTCGAATGCGGATCGAGCGAGGCGAGCATGCCGTTGATCGCGCTCTCGACCAGCTTGTCCTCCTCGACCTCTTCGACATAGGCCGAACGCACCCGCTCGAAGATGTCGCCGAACAGCTCGAGATCCTGGTAGGCCCCGCCGCCGACCTGCGCCTGCGCGTGGGAGCTGTACTCCATGTAGGCGGCGGCGCCGAACCCGGCGATCGCTCCCACCGCCGCAGCGATCATCACTCTTTTCATAGGGTTTCGCCCTCTTGTCTTAACGTCGTCAGCCACGGCGCGGACGGGATCGGTCGGCCACGCCGGCGTATCTCGAAATAGAGGCGTTCGCGTTCCGCGCGAGTCTCTCCGCTCACTTCGAACAAGAATTCTGGACTGCTTTGCGGTGGGCCGCCCATGCGGCCGATCGGTTCGCCAGCCAGAACCCTTTCTCCCACATCTCGATCGACGGCGCCCAGGCCGGTCAAGAGGATTTGCCAGCCTCTTTCAGGCTCAATGATGACAATTTCTCCATAATTGGGAAAGGCCCCGGCGTAGCGCACCAATCCGCTCCAGGGCGCGATCACCCGAGCGTAGGGCCGGGTCAGCAGATCCACCCCTTCGGCGCCGCTCGAAGCCTTGGCCAGCCGACCCGCCGCAGGACGCAGGATCTGGCCCTTCGCGCTGGCGAAGGCGACCGCCGGAGCGCTCGGGCGCGGCGTTTCCGGACGCTCGGGCGCGTCCGGAAGACGGAACACGTCCGGCGCGGCCGGCGCCTCAGGCGCGACGGCCGTTCCTGGCGGATCGGACGGCTCCGGATCCGTTTCGCTCTCAAGCTCGAGCGGCGGCGGCGGCGTTCTTGATGCGTCGTCCTCAGTCTTCGGCGGCGCCGGCCTCGGCGCGATCGGCGACGGCGCCGCCGCCGGGGGGGCGGCGGCGATCGCAGCGGCCAACTCGGAGAGGTTCTGCGCCCGATCGCTGAGGCGCTTCGCCTGTCGGGTCGCCTCCCGGGCGCCCGCCGCGGCGCGTTGCCGGTCCCTCAGCTTGCGCGCCAGCAGGCTCTGAACCTCCGCCTCTTCCGAACGGAGCGCCGCGAGCTCGGTCCGCGCCGCCTGTTCGACGCCGCGCACCTCCGCCGCCGCGGCGGCCACCGCATCCAGATCGGACCGCGCCCGAGCCGCCGCCGATCCGAGCGCCCGCGACAGCCGCCTGAGCAGCATCGCGGCCCGCGCCGCCGCCACGGCCCGGTCGGGATGCGCCAGCAGCGACGGCGTCGGCTCCCGCGCCGCGCGTTGCGTCGCCCGGAGCAGGCTCTCGAGCTCCTGCGAGGTCTCGCGCAGTCGCGCCGTTGCGGCGGCCATCCGTTCGTTGAGCGCCCTGAGCCGGGTTCGCGCATCCTCGAGCGCGGTCTCCCGCGCCACGATGCTCGGGCCGAGCTCCGCCAGCCGGCGCGACAGCGCCTCCTGCTCTTCCGCGAGTCGGCGCGCGACGATCTCGGCCGCCGCCGCGCGCTCCGAGGCGATCCGCGCCTCCTCCTCGACCGCCATCGGATCGACCGCCCCGGTCTGCGCGGCGGCCGGCCCGGCGAGGATCGCCGCCGCTGACAACAGCGCCCGAGCGAGGCGCCGGAGCGCCGTCGGTCGGCGGAAGGTTGGAAGCTCGGCGCGCGCTCGGTTCATGCGGGCTCGGGATCGGTGAGCAGCGATCGCCCGGTCATCGCCGCGGGCTGCGGCAAGCCCATCAACGCCAGCAGGCTGGGCGCGACGTCCGCGAGCCGACCGCCGTCGCGCAGGCCCCGGCCCGCCCCGCCGACCAGGATGATCGGGACGGGGTTGGTGGTGTGCGCCGTGTGCGGCCCGCCGGTGGCCGGATCGACCATCATCTCGCAATTGCCGTGGTCCGCCGTCACCAGCATCGCGCCGCCGACGGCGTCGAGCGCGTCGACCGCCGCGCCCAGCCCCTGGTCGACGGTCTCGACGGCGCGGATCGCCGCTTTCAGATCTCCAGTGTGGCCGACCATATCCGGGTTCGCATAGTTGCAGACGATCAAGTCATACGCCCGAGACCGGATCGCATTCGTTAACGCCTCCGTCACGTCCGCCGCCGCCATTTCCGGCGCGAGATCATAGGTCTTCACCTTTGGGCTCGCGGGCATCCGGCGCTCTTCGCCGGCGTTCGGCGTCTCCACCCCGCCGTTCAGAAAGAAGGTGACGTGCGGGTACTTCTCGGTCTCTGCCAGCCGGAACTGCGTCTTGCCCTGCGCCGCGGTCCAGGCCCCGAGCGTGTCCGGGATCGCCTCCTGCGGAAACATCGCCGGCATCAGCGCGTTGAGCGCCTCCGAATACTCGACCATGCCGAGCGCGCCCCCCCAGTACGGGACCCGCGTGCGCTCAAAATCGGTGAAATCCGGATCGAGCAGCGCGGTCAGGATCTCCCGAGCCCGATCGGCCCGGAAGTTGAGCATAAAGAGGCCGTCGCCGTCCGAGACGCCTTTATAGCCGCCGACCACGGTCGGCTGGACGAACTCGTCGGTCTCGCCCCGCTCCGTCGCCGCCGCGATCGCCGCCGCCGCGTCGTCCGCCTGCGGAAGGCTCTCCGCCCGCGCGCCCTCGACAATCGCCGTCCAGGCCTCCGACACCCGTTCCCAGCGCTTGTCCCGGTCCATCGCGAAGAACCGGCCCGAGACCGTCGCGATCTCGAGATCCTCGAGCCCGTCGATCTGGGTCTCGAACTGCTTCAGATAATCCGCGGCGGATTTCGGCGGCGTGTCCCGGCCGTCGAGGAACAGATGAAGCCGCACCGGGACCCCTGCGTCCGAACAGGCGGCGGCCGCCGCCGCGATATGGCGCTGATGCGCATGCACTCCGCCCGGGCTCATCAGACCCATCAGATGGGCCGCCCCGCCGGTCTCCCGCAGCTTCTCGAGGAACCCCTTGAGCGCCGGCCGGCCCGCGAACTCCCCATCGTCGATCGAGCGGTCGATCTTCGGCAAATCCATCCAGACGACCCGTCCCGCCCCGATATTGGTGTGCCCGACCTCGGAGTTGCCCATCTGTCCGGTCGGCAGCCCGACATCCTCGCCGCTGGTCTTTAGCGTCGCCGACGGGCAGCTCGCCATCAGCCGGTCGAAGGTCGGCGTCCGCGCCTGCGCCACCGCGTTCGCCTCGCGCTCGGCCCGCAGCCCCCAGCCGTCGAGAATGCAGAGCACCACGGGCGTCTTCGCCGCCGGCGGCGCGTTGTCGTTGGCGGTCATGGAGAGCCTCCCATCCTGCGATGCCGTCTCGAACCAAGCGTAAGGACGGCGCGGCGTTCGCGCCCGCCGCGGCGGCGTCAGCCTTCGCGGTGATAGGGGTGGCCCGTCAAGATCGTGGCGGCGCGGTAGAGCTGCTCCGCCAGCATCGCCCGCGCCAGCGCGTGCGGCCAGGTCAGCGCGCCGAAGCTCAGCGTCAGGTCGGCCGCCTCCCGAACCGCCTTGGCATGCCCATCGGCCCCGCCGATCGCGAAGGCGACCCCCGCCGCCCCCTGATCGCGCCAGCGCCCGAGCGTCTCGGCGAGCCCTTTGCTGTCGAGCGTCGCCCCGCGTTCGTCGAGCGCGACCAGCCGCTCGGACTTCGCGGCGCCCAGCAGCAACGCGCCTTCGGCCTCCGCCCCGCGGCCCGAGCGGTCCTCCACCTCGACGATCTCGAGCGGTCCGATCCGCGCGGAGCGCGCCATCGCGTCCAGCCGTTTGCGATAAAGCTCGGTCAATTCGCTCTCGGGGCCGCGCCCGAGTCGGCCGACGGCCACGATGCGCAGTCGCATGGCCCTCAGCCCTGGGCGGCGTCTTTCGCGGCGCGGCTCGCGACCGTCTCCGGCGACCACATCTTCTCCAGCGCGTAGAAGCTGCGGACCTCCGGGCGGAACACATGGACGATCACGTCGCTGGCGTCGATCAACGCCCAGTCGCCATGCTCGACGCCCTCGGCGCGGGGCCGAGCCCCGGTCGAGGCTTTCAGCTTGTCCATCAGCTTCTCGCAGATCGCCGCCACGTGCCGGCTCGACCGGCCCGAGGCGATGACCATGTGGTCCGCGATCGAGGATTTGCCGCTCAAATCGATCGAGACGACGTCCTC
This sequence comes from Pseudomonadota bacterium, assembly GCA_039819865.1. Lineage (GTDB taxonomy): Bacteria > Pseudomonadota > Alphaproteobacteria > Rhodobacterales > Rhodobacteraceae > JBCBRF01. The sequence continues at coordinate 58,207 of JBCBRF010000002.1, forward strand.
GGCTTTTTCGTCCTCGAGCGAGCCGAGCACCAGGCTCAGCGTGTCGACCTCGGCTTGGTCCTGGGCCTCCACGGCCGGCTTCGCCGAAGTCTGCGTCGGATGCTGTGGAATGACGGACCTCTTACAGAATGGCGGTGATTCGAAAGTCCCAGGGTTCGGCTCTGTTGTAAATATCCAACCGACCCGCGCTGGCCGACCGGCGCTTACACGTGTATCGGGTTTACGCGGTCCGGGATCTGCGCGTCGGGCCGATCGCGCGACCGATTGTCGATGCGAGTTCTCTAGCGGGCGGCGGAGTCTCGAGCGAAGGAGGCAGGTGCGGCGGATGGCCACAAACGACGGCTCCAAGGCTTCGACGCGCCCGCGCCGCGCTCTGTCCAGGCGCGCGGCGCTGGCGCTCGGGCTCGGCGCGACCGCCGCCGGGCTCTGCGCCCCGGCCCGCCTTCAGGCCCAATCGAGCGCCCGCGTCGTCGTGGTCGGCGGCGGCGTCGCGGGCGCGGCGATCGCGGCCCGTCTCGCGCCGCAAGCGGGCCTCGACGTGACGCTCGTCAGCGTCGACCAGAGCTACGCCACGGGCTCCTTCTCGAACCTCTATCTCGCCGGGTTTCGCTCTCTGGCCTCTCTGACCTTTCGCTACGACGCGATCGCCGCGCAAGCGGGGTATCGCTTCGTCCAGGGTCGCGCAGTCGCCGTCGAGCGCGCCGCGAAGGAGGTCGTGCTCGGCTCCGGCGCGCGCCTCGGTTATGATCGGCTCGTCCTTGCGCCAGGCGCCGCGTTCCGCGATGGGGAACTGGTCGGCTACGACGTCTTCGCGCGGGAGCGCATGCCCCATGGCTGCTTCGGCGGCTACCAGGCCTTCCTGCTGAAACGCCGGATCGCGGAGCTTCCCGCGGGCGGCCTGTTCGCGCTCACCGTTCCGAAGGCCCCTTACACCGGCCCTCTGTCGCCCTATGAGCGCGCCGGCATGATCGCGCTGGCGCTCGGCCGCGAGAATCCGCGGGCCAAGGTTCTGATCGTGGACGCGAACGACGATTTCCCGATGCGCGAGGCGTTCCAGGCCGCGTGGCGCGAGCGCTACGGCGACCGCATCGAATGGTGGAGCGGGGCCGGCACGGGCGGCGGCCTTGCGCGGGTCGATGCGCCGAACCAGACGCTGGTGCTCGGAGACGGCGAGACGCTTCGGGTCGACGGCGCCTCCGTTGTCCCGGATCAGAGGGCCGGCGCGATCGCGCTCCAGGCGGAGCTGGCGGACGAGGGCGGTTGGGTCCCGGTCGGCGCCGAGACCCTGCGCACGGCCGCCGATCCCGCCATCTTTGCGATCGGCGACGCGGTCCGCCTGGGCGATGCGCCCAAATCCGCGGAGATGGCGCGCGCGCATGCGGTCCGCGCCGCCGAAGCGATCCAAGCGGATCTGCTCGACGCCCCGTCCACGCTTGGGGAGCAGGCGGCGATGGAGTGGGCGTTCGTCGGCCATGACGACGCCTTGCGCTCCGAAGCGCTGTATGTCCCCGACCAGGAAACCCTGCGCCGCGTCTCCGCCGAAGTCACCGAACCGGGCGCCTCGTCGGAGGAGCTTCGCCAGAACGCACTCGACGCCAACATTTGGCACGCGCTTCTGACCGAAGAGCTGTTTGGCTAGAGCGCGATCAGGATAAGTGGGAACCGGTTATCCGTCCGATCGCGCGACCAGCAAACAGAGCGCGATCAGGATAAGTGGGAACCGGTTATCCGTCCGATCGCGCGACCAGCAAACAGAGCGCGATCAGGATAAG
>JBCBRF010000003.1:0-21070 GCA_039819865.1 Pseudomonadota bacterium
AAGGGCACTTTCAAAGAGCCCGCGGCTGGATCCACCGTGAAGGTGACGATCTTTTCCGGCGTCTCGGCGGCCACCTCCTCGATGTCCATGCCCCCCTCGGTCGAGGTCACGAACGAGACCCGGCTGGTCACGCGATCGACCAGCAGCGAGAGGTAGAACTCGCTTTTGATGTCCGAGCCCGCCTCGACATAGACGCGGCCGACCTGCTTGCCGACCGGCCCGGTCTGGTGGGTCACCAGGGTCCGGCCGAGCATCTGCTGGGCGAATTCGGTGGCCTCTTCGACCGACTTGGCGAGCCGAACGCCGCCTTTCTCGCCCGCCTCGGGCTCTTTGAAAGTGCCCTTGCCGCGGCCGCCGGCGTGAATCTGCGCCTTCACCACCCAGAGCGGCCCGCCGAGCTCCTCGGCCCCGCGCCACGCATCCTCGCCGGTGAACGCGACCCGACCCTCCGACACCGGCGCGCCATACTCGCGCAGCAGCGCCTTCGCCTGATACTCGTGGATGTTCATGGGGGCCTCTTCTGTTGTGCAGGCGCGCGGCGCGACCGCGGAGCCGGACGCTGACCGCGGCGTCTCGCGACCAATGAGACAAGTGCGACGATATCGCGGTTGCGGTACCGCAAGGCCTCGCCCGGAACAACCTGCGGCGCCGCCGCTGCGGCCTGCGGTCTCAGTCGCCGCGCCCGCACCGATTGCGACGCCCGCCGCTTGCGAACCGCGGGCCGGTATGGCACGCGCCGCAGCGACCCCCGAAACTTCGCGAAAACCCCTCTCATGCCCGACCCATCCGGCGCTCGCGCGCCGAGCGCCGCAGACCTTCGGGCGACCCTTCGAAAGCTGACGCCGCGCGAGCGCTTTGCGGCGGTTTTCGACGCCGAGGCCCCGCGGGACCCTTCGCCGCCCAAGCTGACCGCAGTCGTGCTGGCCTATAACGAAGGCCTCCGACTGCCCTATTTCCTGGAGCACCATCGCCGGATCGGCGTCGAGCGCTTCATCATCGTCGACAACGGCTCGACCGACGGCTCGCCCGAGCTGATGGCCGCGGCGCCCGACATCCTGCGGCTCGAAAGCCTCAAACCCTACAAGCAGTACAAGTCGATCTGGCGCGAAGTGATCGCCGACGCCCTGCTTGCCGACAGTTGGGCCTGCTTTCCCGATGTCGACGAGCTGCTCATCTATCCTGGCTGGCCGGGTCGGTCCCTGCTCTGGTTCTGCGACGGCTTGAGCCGGCGCGGCTACGACGCCCTGTTCACGTCGATGGTCGACATGTATCCGCAGAGCGCGCTCGGCTTGGAGCCTTACGTCCCCGGCGCCTCGTTCATCGAGTACGCGCCGCTCTTTGACGTCGGAAACTATCGGCTGAGTCACCGCCGCGCCGATCTCGAGCGCGCCCCGACGCCGCCCATGTCGCTGCAAGGCGGGCCGCGCGAACGACTTTTTCTCGACCCGCGCCGTCGTCCTCCCAACGCGGTCGAGGCCTGGATCGCCCGACGCTTTCTCAGTCCGACCCAACCGCTGGAGAAAACCGCGATCGGCCGATGGAAGCGACAGGCGGCGCTGCGGCTTGTCAAGAGCACCCTGCCGAAGCATCCTCCGGCGATGGGCAAGGTGCCTCTGGTCAAGTGGCGCCCCGGCACCGAGTTCCTTGGCGGCGTCCACTATCTATCGCCACGATACGATTTAGCGCCCGACTGGGGAGCGCTGCTGCATTTTAAATACTTCGACGACTTCTTTGAGAAAGCCGAAATACTCGCCGAACGCGGCCAGCACAGCAACAATGCGCACCGCTATAAGACCTATCGCGACAGCCGAAGCACGTTGGAAGGCGCGACCCTATCCTTCGAGGGAACGCGCCGATTCACCGGTGTTCGCGATTTGACGGAGACGGGTCTGATGCGGATCTCGCCGGATCTCGCGGCCGCGCTCGATGCTCCGGGGAACCCATGACGAGGCGATCATGACGAGGCGATGGCGATGACGGCGACGCTCCGCAGACCAGCCACCCTCCATCTGGGCGCGCACCGCACCGGCACGACCCGTCTGCAGCGCCTGCTCGACCAAAACCGCCCGCGGATCGAAGCGCTCGGCGTCCTCGTGTTGACGCCGCCCCGCGCTGGCAAACGCGACGCGCGGACCATCCGAGAGGCCGTCAGAGCGACCCAGCGCGCCGCGGACGCGAAAACGCCGTTTCGCCGGTTCCTACGCCGCAGGACGGCGCGCGCGGCTTTCCAAGAACTCGTCGCCGTTCGCATCGACGCGCGACTGCTCATTTCCGAGGAAAACCTGCTCGGCCCGACCGTGACGCCGGACGGCCTCGCCTTCTATCCGAAGGCCGATCGCTACCTGTCCGGCATTGAAAGACTTTGGGGCGTCGAGGCGCAAGCGATCCAACTGACCATCCGCAGCTATGCGAGTTTCCTGGTCTCGAGTTACGCGATCCGGGCCGCCTACGCCGAAGCGATGCCGCCCTTCGACGCGATCCGCGATCGCATGATGCGGTTCGAGAAGGGCTGGCCCGAACTCGTCGCGACGATCCGCGCCTGCTTCCCCACCGCCGCCCTGACCGTGCGGCGTTTCGAAACGAGCACGATCGACGCTCAGCTGACCGCGCTGTTCGGCGACGATCACGGCTTGGACACGACCCTCGCGGAGGAGGTGGTCAACGCCGCCCCGACCACGCAGGCGATCGCCGCCGCCCAGGCCCTGCCGAACCGCGTCCGCGAGGAAATCGACGCCCTGATCGCGCGACACGCCGGCGGCGACCGCTTCGACCCGCTGAGCGCCGATGAAAAGGCCGCGCTCGAAGCGCGATACCAGGCCGACTGCGCGCGGCTCGCCGCGACCCAGGGGATCGACTTCGTCGCTTAGGACCGGCGGCGCCGTCGCGCGAGCAATCGGGCGCATGGCCGCAGGCCGGCGGTCGGGAGCGCCCCCTAATCAGGATCGCCCCCTAATCAGGAGCGCCCCCTAAAAGGTGAGCGCCGCAGTCGGGCGAGAGGCGCTCACAGTGGTCAAACCAGATCGAGACGCGGCCCTTTTCGCCGCCGCGCCGACATGCTGCGGCCCCAGGCCCGACGGAGCGCGGCTTCGCGCGGCCCGTCGGGTGCTCCGGCGCCGACCGCCCCTCGATCGAGGGTCCCGGTCGGCGCATCCATGGGCCGCTGCGGCGCCGTCCCCGCGCCGCGCGGCGGAGCCGCAAGCTAAGCGCCGAGCGCCGGCTCGAGCCCTTTGCAGACCCCGACCAGTTCCTTCACCGCGTCGACCGAGACCTGGAACATGTCCTTCTCGGCCTCGTTGAACTTGATCTCGACCACGCGCTCGACCCCGTTCGCGCCGATCACCACCGGCACGCCGACATAGAGCCCATCGAGCCCGTATTGGCCCTCGCACCAGGCCGCGCAGGGCAGCACCCGCTTCTGGTCCTTCAGATACGCCTCGGCCATCTGGATCGCGGAAGCGGCCGGGGCGTAGAACGCCGAGCCGGTCTTGAGAAGCGCGACGATCTCGCCGCCGCCCTTCCGCGTCCGATCGACGATCGCGTCGAGCTTCTCCTGCGTCGTCCAGCCCATCTCGACCAGATCGGGCAGCGGAATGCCCGCGACGGTCGAATAGCGCACCGACGGCACCATGGTGTCGCCATGCCCGCCGAGCACGAAGGCGGTGACGTCCTTCACCGACACGTCGAACTCTTCCGCCAGGAAATGCCGGAACCGGGCGCTGTCGAGCACGCCCGCCATGCCCACGACCTTTTCCCGCGGCAGGCCGGAAAACTCGCGGAGCGCCCAGACCATGGCGTCGAGCGGGTTGGTGATGCAGATCACGAACGCGTCCGGCGCATGCGCCTTGATGCCCTCGCCGACCGATTTCATCACCTTGAGGTTGGTGCCGATCAGATCGTCCCGGCTCATCCCCGGCTTCCGCGGGATGCCGGCCGTCACGATGCAGACATCCGCGCCGGCGATCAGGCTGTAATCATTGGTCGAGCCCGAGAGCTTCGCGTCGAACCCGTCGACCGGCGCGCTCTCCGCGATGTCGAGCGCCTTGCCCTGCGGGATCCCCTCGGAGATGTCGAACAGCACGATGTCGCCGAGCTCCTTGAGGCCGGCGAGATGGGCCAGAGTGCCGCCGATCTGGCCGGCGCCGATGAGGGCGATCTTAGGTCGAGACATCGCGTTCTCCTGAAAGACGGGGTGGGACCGCCGAGGCTGGCTCGGCGGCGCAACAGATCGCCGGCCGGGTTAGCCCGCCCGAAGCCGATCGTCCAGCGGCCGGCGCAGCGGTCTGTCGTCGCTGAGCCCCCCGGACGCGAGGACCGTCGCAGACGGGGACGAGCCGCTCCTCGCCGCCGCCGGCGGATCGTCGCGAAAGCGCCCCGCCGCGCTCCGACCGCAGTTGTGCGCTTCAAGCGCCGACGGCGCGCGACCGAACCGGACGAAGGAGGAGCCAGAATGCTGACGAGACGCGGCTTTATGCGCTGGCTGCTCGGCCTCTCGGCCGCCGCCGCCGCGACCGGCGCCTACGCCTTCGAAATCGAGCCCGGCTGGCGCCTGCGGGTGCGGCGCTGGGATCTGCGCCCGCCGCTCTGGCCCCGAGGCCGCCATTTGCGGATCGCCGTCCTCGCCGACCTCCACGCCGGAGAGCCCCATATGGGCCGGGAACGGGTTCGGCGGATCGTCGATCGCGCCAACGGCCTCGGCGCGGACCTCATCGCGCTCGTCGGCGACTACGCCCAGGGCCACCGCTTCACCCGCCGCCCTGCGACCCCCGACGAGGTGGCGGACGATCTGTCCGCGCTCTCCGCTCCGCTCGGCGTCTGGGCCGTACTCGGCAACCACGACTGGTGGGACGATCCCGCCGCCCAGGCCAAAGCCGCCGGCCCGACCGAAACCCACCGCGCCTTCGCCGCCCGCGGGATCCCCGTGCTCGAGAACGCCGCGGTCCGCCTAGAGGGCCGGCAAGGCCCGTTCTGGCTCGCGGGGCTCGGCGACCAGCTCGCCTTTCGCGGCCCGGCCGCCGCCGGCCGCGCGCCGAACCCGGCGGCGCTTACGCCGCGCCAGGGCGTCGACGATCTGCCGCGCGCGCTCGCCGCCCTGACCGACGACGCCCCCGCGATCCTGCTCGCCCACGAGCCCGACATCTTCCCGCGCGTCCCCCGCCGGGTGGCGCTGACGCTCGCCGGCCACACCCATGGCGGCCAAGTGCGACTGCTCGGCTGGTCTCCGGTGGTCCCGTCGGCGTATGGCTCGCGCTACGCCTACGGACCGGTCGAGGAGCACGACCGAACCCTGGTCGTCTCCGGCGGCCTCGGTTGCTCCCTCGCGCCGATCCGGTTCGGCGCGCCGCCCGAGATCACGCTGATCGATCTGAGCTGACGAGCATGACGCAGCCGCCTCTGGACGCATACGTAATCTGCACCGCGCCCCGAAGCGGCAGCACGTTGCTCTGCCGGATGCTGGCGGCGACGGGCGTGGCCGGCGACCCGCAATCCTATTTCCACGGCCCCTCGATCGGAGACTGGCTCGCCTATTTCGCCATCGAGCCCAGCGACGGCGCATCTCCTCGCGAGGTCATGTCCGACGTGATCCGCGCTGCGATCGCGAGAAGGCGAGGCGCGAGCGCCCTTTTCGGCCTCCGCCTCCAGCGCCACAGCGCGCCGCACTTTCTCGCGCAGCTCTCGACCCTGCATCCGGAGCTGTCGAGCGACCGCGCGCGCCTCGAAGCCTCCTTCGGACGGATCGCATTCCTGCACCTTCACCGACCCGACAAGCTCGCCCAGGCGATCTCCTACCTAAAGGCCCAGCAGACCGGCCTGTGGCATCGAGCCCCGGACGGAACGGAGCTGGAGCGCCTCGCAGCGCCGGCCGAGCCCCGCTACGACAGCGCGGCGATCCAGAGTCGGATCGACGAGTTCACCGCTTTCGATCGCGCGTGGGGAAGCTGGTTCGCCTCGGAGAACATCGAGCCCTTCCGCATCGACTATGACGAACTGGCCGCGGCGCCACGCGCGACGCTGACCCGCACGCTCGCATTTTTGGGCCTGGATCCGGCAGCCGCTTCGGGCGTAGACCCCGGCGTCGCGAAGCTCGCCGACGCGACGAGCGAAGAATGGGCGGCGCGCTTCCGATCCGAGCGCCGCCGCCCGTAGCTCCAAAGGTAGAGTCCGCCCTTATGCTATCCGACCCGCTGTTTTGGCTCGCCGCCCTGCTGGCGATCGCGGTCGCCGGGATTTCGAAGGGCGGCTTCGGCTCCGGCGCCGCTTTCGCCGCGACCCCGATCATGGCCGCCGTCGCCGGTCCCGGCGCCGCGCTCGCCATCCTGTTGCCGATCCTCGCCCTGATGGATCTCTCTGGCATCTGGGCCTATCGAAAGCGCCTGAACTGGCCCGTCGCGCTGCCGCTGATGGCCGCCTCGGCGCTCGGCGTGCTGCTCGGCTGGCTCACCTATCGCTGGACCGACGAGGCCGCGGTCCAGCTCCTGATCGGCGTGATCGCGATCGGCTTTCTCGCCCACCGCCTGCTCGGCGGCGCCCGGACCGCGGACGCGGCGCCGCCGCGGCGCGACCGCGCCTGGCGCCTCCGCAACGCAGGCTTCTGGGGTTCCGCCGCGGGCTTCACCAGCTTCGTCGCCCATGCCGGCGGTCCGCTGGTCGCGATGCATCTGATCCCGCAGAAGCTCGACAAGACCGACTACCAGGGCGTCACGGTCCTGTTCTTCTGGTTCGCCAACGTCCTGAAGTTCGGCCCCTACGCGGCGCTCGGCCTGTTCACCGAGGAGAGCCTGACCGCCTCGCTGATCCTCGCCCCGCTCGCCCCGCTCGGCGTCGCGCTCGGGGTCTGGATGCATTCCCGCGTCGACGAAGCCCTGTTCTACCGCGTCATCTACGTCCTGCTGCTGCTCTCGGGCGGCCGCCTGATCTGGTCCGGCGTCGCAGGCCTGACGGCTTAGGCGGAGGCGACGAACGCCACAGTTGCGGCGCCGTCGCCGGATCTGAAACGCTCTTAATCGGGTCGCCGCCCCACCCGCCGGGCGCCCGATGGTCCGAAACGAGACGAGGTCACCCGCACATGGACGCCGATAGAACCCAGGCTCGCCCGGAGGAGCCGACCTCGCTCTCGACGCTCTGGCGCAGAACCTTCCGCCCGGGCTGGCGCGCGCGCCTGGAGACCGTGGTCGACAGCGAATGGTTCCAAAACGCCATCATGGCCGTGATCATCGTCAACGCCGCGATGCTCGGGCTCGAGACCTTTCCGGGCGTGATGCGCAGCTTCGGCGGGCTGATCAATTTTCTCGACGTGCTGATCCTCACGATCTTCGTCACCGAGCTCGGCCTGCGGATCGCCGCCAAAGGGACGCGCTTCTTCCAATCCGGCTGGAGCTGGTTCGATCTGATCGTGGTGGTGATCGCCTTCGCGCCGTCGACCGGAGGCCTCTCCGCGCTCCGGGCGCTCCGCGTGCTTCGGGTCCTGCGCCTCGTCTCGATCTCGCCGAAGATGCGCCGCGTGGTCTACAGCCTGTTCGCCTCGATCCCCGGCATGGCGACCGTGCTGGCGCTGATGCTGATCGTCTTCTACGTGGCCGCCGTCATCGCGACCCAGACCTTCGGCGCGCACCCCTCGGTCGAGATGCAGGAGCTCTACGGCACCCTCGGCCGCTCCTTCTTCACGCTATTTCAGCTGATGACGCTCGAGGACTGGGCGGGCGGCATTGTCCAGCCGACCATGGAGCGCTTCCCCTACGCGCTCCTGTTTTTCCTGCCCTACATCTTCCTCACCGCCTTCGCGATCCTGAACCTGTTCATCGGCATTATCGTCGACGGCATGCAGGAGGATCGCGACGCCGCTCTCGGCCAGTTCCGCGAGGAGGAGGAGGCCGCGGAGCAAAAGCGCTTCGACCTTCTGATGGCGGAGATCCAGACCCTCCGGCGCGAGGTCGCCGATCTCAAAGAAAAGGGCGCGCCGCCGCCGATCGGCTGACGCGCCCCCCGAAGAGCTTTGAAGGGCGCAGCCTTCAGACCGGCTGATCCTGCCCTTTGAGGACGTCCATCTCCTCGTTCCAATGCTCGCCGACCGCGACCGGGCAGCTCACGCCGTTGGGAAACGTGACCAGAAGCGTCCAGGTGCCGCTTTTCGCGACGAACAGCTCGACCACGCCGGTCTCCGACTGCAGCCCCGCGCCCCGGAGGGTCTCGCCGTAGTCCGTCTTCAGTTTGTCGACCATGTCGCCCCGATCGGCGCAGGACTGCGGATGGATCTGGAACTGCGCCGCCGCCGGCGTCGCGGTGGCGAAATAGCCCGCGATCGCCGCCCCGAGGCCCATGACCAGCGCCGCGCCCAACGAGATCGGCGGCGCGGTCGCCTTCAACCCGTTAAATCTGCTCATTCTGCCCTCCTGTGACCCTGCCTCGCCGCCGGTCGCGGCGCACTGCTCCGAGCCTGCAGCCTCAGCCCGAGCGCACGCAAGAGTTGCGTCACGATTTCGACACAAAAAATCGACGATCCGGTCACATCGCAAAGCCGACGCCCAACGCGTGGGCAGGCGAAGCAGTCAAAGCGCTTAGATCGTGCGCAGCTTGAAAACGGGACCGGTCGCCAGCGCAACCGATGGTGGATTCCGCGGCGCGAATCTCAACAAATAGGAAATATGAAAGACCGAAGCGGCGCGCCGGCCCAGATCACCGCGCCGCAGCGACGTCGCCGAGCGTGCAGCGCGCCTCCTCATCGGAGACCTGCGGCGCGTCCCGACGCAGCGCGAAGCGCGTGCAGCCCGGGCCGATCACATCGCCCGAGATCGCCGCACCGCCCTCCGAGACCGCCCCGCTCAGATCCACCGTCACATAGCCGTCCGGGCGGAGCAGCCAGGCGCCGGCGATCAATTCGATCCGCCCGTCGAGCCCGACCGCGCCGCGCATCTCGAAACAGCCCGTGGGAACGCCGGGGTTGTTGGGCGCTTCGTAAAAGATGAAGCGCCCCTGGAGCGCGGACGACCCGCGATCCGTCGCGGCGGCCGGCGCCAGCGTCAGCGTCAGGCCGGTGATCCCTTGGTTGCAGTCGTAGCGCCCGCGCCAGACGCCCGACAGATCGGACGCCTCCTGCCCTGCGGCGGGACCCGCCGCGCCGACGCCAAGCGCCAAAGCGAGCGCCAAACCCAGCGCCAAGGCCCGCGCCAAGGCCCGCGCAACCGACCCCAACGCGACCTCCCCCAACGCGACCTCCCTCGGTCTCCCGCTCCAACCGCCCACCGCCATCGCGCCCTCCCGGCCGCCGAATTCACGGAGCGACCCTAGCCGCGCCATCCCGGCGCCGGCGAGTCCGAGCGGCGGCCAAAACCGGGCGCGAGCAAGATCGGGCGCGAGGAGGAACCGCGCGCGAGAAGGATCCGGCGCGCGAAACAGCTGCCCGGGCCGCGATCGCTTGCTATCACCCGCCCCATGTCTCGCCGCCGCGTCCCCGAAAACCTGGAATGCGACCCGCGATGGCGGGCGCTCATGGCGGCCGTCGAGCCGCCCGAGCCGCTGATCTATCGCCCTCCGACCGACCCCTGGCTGACCTTGGTCTATGAGGACCGCCACGTGATCGCGGCGAACAAACCCGCGGGCCTGCTGGCGGTGCCGGGGAAACCCGCGGACCATCAGGATTGCCTGGAGGCGCGGGTCGAGGCGCGTTTTCCCGAAGCCCGCATCGTCCACCGTCTCGACCGGCCGACCTCCGGCCTCGTCCTGTTCGGCCGCGGCGCCGCCGCCCATGCGCGTCTCAGCCTGGCTTTCGAGCAGCGCCGGGTCGCCAAGACCTACATCGCCCGCGTGTCAGGCCTGATCGAGGACGGCGCCGGCGAGATCGACGCGCCGGTCTGCGCCGACTGGCCGCGCCGCCCCCGCCAGATGATCCACCCGACGCTCGGCAAACCGGCGCTCACCCGCTGGCGCGTTTTGGCGCGGGAGGCCGACCCGACCGCGACCCGCGTCGCGCTCGAGCCGCAGACCGGCCGAACCCACCAGCTTCGCCTGCACATGGCCTGGCTCGGCCACCCCATCCTCGGCGACGGCTTCTACGCCCCGCCCGAGGCCCGCGCCGCCGCCGACCGGCTGCAGCTCCACGCGGAGCGCCTGTCGCTCGAGCACCCGGTGACCGGAGAGCCTCTCGCCCTCCACGCGCCCTGCCCGTTCTGAACCGCCAGAAGGCGGCCCCGTCACATCATCGGCGTGATGAAGATCTCGCCGACGCGCACCTCGGGCGGCTGCTCGAGCGCGAACAGCGCCGCCTCCGCGACCTTGTCCGCGGTCAGCGCCTGCGGCTTCGGGTCGTCGAAGAACGGCGTGTCGACCATGCCCGGCGCGATCACCGTGCAGCGCCCGCCCCACGCCGCCATCTCGAGCGCCAGGTTCCGCGCATAGCCATGTACGAACCATTTGGTCGCCGAGTAGACCGAGCCCTTGATCGCCTCGCGCCCCGCCCGGCTGCCGGTGAGCAGCAGATGCCCGCCCGGCGCTTTCTTCAGCTCCGGCAGCGCGTACTTCGCCGTCAGACAGAGCCCATAGACGTTGAGATCGATCATCGCACGCCACTCGTCCGGGTCGCCGCCCTCGGTCCCGACGGCGTTCACGCCCATGCCGGCGTTGGCGAACACCGCATGGAGCGGCCCAAACGCCGCCGCCGACCGAACCATTTCCTCGACCGCCGCCGGGTCCGTCACGTCCGCCGCGATCCCGAGCGCTTGCGAGGCGCCGATCTCCGCGACCAGAGCCTCGAGCTTGTCCCGGGACCGCGCCGCCAGCGCGACCCGCCAGCCCTTCGCCGCGGCCGCCCGCGCCGTCGCCGCGCCGATGCCCGTGGACGCCCCGGTGATCAGAAGGGTCTTCGTCATCTCAACCTCTCTCAAAATGAATTGAACCCGCCCAACGCCCCAAGGCGCCTCGGGCGTTTTCCCACGCGCGAAACGGCGCTAGCGTCCCCCGATTTTCGACCGAACGGTCCAGACGATCGTTCGTTCCAGACAGGAGCCGCGCGCCCGATGACCGACCTTATCCTGCACCACTACCCGCCCTCGCCCGTCTCCGAGAAGATCCGCAAGGCGTTCGGCCTGAAGGGCGTGGCCTGGCGCTCCTGCGAGCAGAACCGCCTGCCCGACCGCCCGGAGCTGTTCGCCATGACCGGCGGTTATCGCCGCATCCCCGTGCTGCAAGTCGGCGCCGATCTGTTCTGCGACACCCAGATCATCTTCCGAGCCCTAGAGGCTTACGCCCCGGAGCCGACCTTGTTCCCGAACGGCGGCGGCGGAATGCCTTTCGCGGTCTCCCGCTGGACCGACGGCGAGTTCTTCGTCTCCGCGATGAAGACCGCCTTCGCGCCAATGCTGGACAAGCTTCCGCCCGAGCTCGTCGCCGACCGCACGCGGCTCTATCTCGGCCCCGATGGCGACATGGCCAAGGAGCGTGAGGACCTGCCCCACACGCTCGCCCAGCTCCGCGCCCAATTCGGCTGGGTCGAGGAGCGTCTGATGAGCGCCCGCAGCTTCATGCTCGGCGACGCCCCGGGGATGCCCGACGTGCTGGTCTGGTTCCTCTACTGGTTCGTCAGCGAGCGCTACGCCGAGCAGGCGGCGTTCTTCTCCGAGTTCCCGCACATCCTCGCCTGGGCCGAGCGCATGCGCACCCTCGGGCATGGCGAGCAGACCGACATCGCCGCCGCCGAGGCGCTGGCGATCGCCAAGGCGGCCGAGCCCGCCACGCCCGAGGAGAGCGACCCGCGCGATCCGCAAGGCCTCGCGCCCGGGCGCCGCGCCGCCGTCGCGCCGCTCACCGACAGCGGAGAGCATGCGGTCGAGGGAACCCTGCGCGCCGTCACCCGAGACGGCGTCGCGCTCCTGCGCGAGGATCCGGCCTGCGGCGCGGTCTGCGTCCACTTCCCGCGCGTCGGCTATCGGGTGACCCCGCTCGACTGATCGGGCGCGACCCCAGGCGCACACTCGGGCGCAAACTCTGGCGCGGCCCGCGCGCCGTCCGAAAGGCGGCGAAGCTGTGGCCGCGCCCCTAGTCGGCGCGCATAGCGATCTTGCACATCTTGCAGATGTTGTGGGTCGCGCCGTCGCCTAACTCTCCGTCATCAACCAGGGAGAGTCCCATGAGCAATATCGCCTTGAACGGAGTCGCCGACCGCGCCGCGGCCCCGAGCATCGACCCGAGCATCGACCCGACCTTCGGCCTCTGGACCGCGATCCGCCGCCGCAGCGCCCGCATCCGCACCGCCGAGCAGCTGAACGCCCTGACCGACGCCCAGCTCCGCGACATCGGCGTCGAACGCGGCGAGATCGAAGACATCGCCCGCAACGCCGCGGCGGAGAACGCCGAAGGCAAGTAAGCGGTCCGTCGCCCCCGGAGAGCGCGCTCCTGTTGATCTGGAGCGCGCTCCAGCCCCTAGGGTCGTCATCGCCACGATTCTGGGAGGCGCGATCTCGTGCGCATCGGTGACTTCTCCACCCGTACGGGCCTGTCGATCGACACGCTCCGCTACTACGAGCGGATCGGCTTGATGCCGCCGCCCGCGCGCGACGGGGGCGGCTCGCGTCAGTACTCCGACGACCATTTGCGCTGGGCCGAGTTTCTCGACGTTCTGAAGTCCACCGGCATGGGCGTGCGCGACATGGCGCGCTACTGCGCATTGCGCGCGGACGGCGCCGCGTCGATCGGCGAGCGGCTAGCGATGCTCAGAGGGCATCTAGACCGCGTGCGCGCCGAGCGGCGCCGGCTCGCGCAGGTCGAGACGCTGCTGTCGGAGAAGATCACGACGTTCCAGGCCGTGGTCGACGGGTCGCTCGATCCGTCGGATCTCACCTGCCAGATCTCACCTGCCACCGGAGCGACGACCCATGACGACCAACGCATTGGAGCGCGGCCGCGCGCTCATCGACGAGCTGAACCCGGGCTTTGAGAAGGCGATCGACGCGACGTATCGAGATGTCGCACCCGAGTTCGCGGAGACGCTCATCGAGTTCGCCTATGGGCGGCTCTACGCCCGGCCGGGCCTCGATCTGAAGACGAGGCGGCTCGCTGCGGTGGCGGCGCTGACCGTGCTCGGCGGGCATACCGCGCCGCAGCTCAAAGCCAATATCGTGAACGCGACGAGCGCCGGCGCTTCTCAGAAGGAGATCGCCGAGGTCATCATTCAGATGTCCGTCTATGGCGGGATGCCGGCGACCATCAACGCGCTCAACAGCGCGAAGGAAGTCTTCGCGGAGACCGCCGCCGGCGGCGACTAGAGGTAGCCGCGGAACCGGGGCTCGAGCACCTCGCTGGTGTTCGGGCCGACCAGCACGTCGATCTGCTCGCCCGAGCCGTCGAAGACCAGCAGCGTGACATGGCCGACGCCGTGCGCGATCGCCAGCTGGCGGCCTTCGCTGGTCTGAAGGTTCGCGACCAGAAATTGCAGCTTGTCCTCGCCGATTTCGCATGCGGCGGTTCGCGCTTCGCGCTGGAGGGCGACGCAGGTCATGCAGTTCGGATCGTGGATCTGCACCACCGTCGGCAGGCCGTTGCCGATGCGGCTGAGGTCGTGCTCGGCGATGGCGGCCTGAACGCTGCGGACCCCATACCATCCCGCGCCGCCCGCGGCCGCGATGGCGACGCTCCAGTTGCGGCCGAATCGCAGCAGGTCGCGGCGGGAGAAACTCTTGGAGGCGGATGGGGCGGCCGCCGCTTGCGCCTGCTTCTTAACCGCCGGTTTGGTCTTGCGCTTCTGACGCTTCATAGCGGGTCCCATTTCCTGCCGACTGCAATCTGGTCGGCATGGAACCCGAAATCGCGCATCCACGCCGCTCACGAGTTCGTCAGAACGGGCGCGCGCGGACGTGGGGCCGGTGGGGTGGGTGGGAGCGCCCCCGGCTTCAGCCGGCCCTCATCCCATCGTCGGGATCACGAACTCCGCGCCTTCCTTCACGCCCGACGGCCAGCGGCTCGTCACCGTCTTAGTCCGCGTGTAGAATTTGAAGGCGTCCGGCCCGTGCTGGTTCAGGTCGCCGAAGCCCGACGCTTTCCAGCCGCCGAAGGTGTGATAGGCGAGCGGCACCGGGATCGGCACGTTCACGCCCACCATCCCGATATTGATCCGGCTCTGGAAATCGCGCGCCGTGTCGCCGTCCCGGGTGAAGATCGCGACGCCGTTGCCGTATTCGTGGGTCATCGGCAGCGCGAGCGCCTCCTCATAGTCCTTGGCGCGCGCGACCGACAGCACCGGCCCGAAGATCTCCGTCTTGTAGATGTCCATCTCGGGCGTCACGCCGTCGAACAGGCAGGCCCCGACGAAGAAGCCGTCCTCATAGCCCTGCATTTTGAAGCCGCGCCCGTCGACGACCAGCTTCGCGCCTTCCTCGACGCCGCGATCGACCAGCCCGAGCACCCGCTTCTGCGCCTCGCGCGTCACCAGCGGCCCGAAATCGACGTCGTCGCCGGCGGTGTAGGGCCCGATCTTCAGGCCCTCGACCTTCGGCGTCAGCTTCTCGATCAGCCGGTCCGCCGTCTCCTCGCCGACCGGCACCGCCACCGAGATCGCCATGCAGCGCTCGCCCGCCGCGCCGTAGCCCGCGCCGATCAGCGCGTCGACCGCCTGGTCCATATCGGCGTCCGGCATGATCAGCATGTGGTTCTTGGCGCCGCCGAAGCACTGCACCCGCTTTCCGGCCGCGCAGCCGCGCGAATAGATGTAATGCGCGATCGGCGTCGACCCGACGAAGCCCACCGCCTGGATGTCCGGATCGTCGAGGATGGCGTCCACCGCCTCCTTGTCCCCGTGCACGACGTTCAGGATCCCCTCCGGCAGCCCCGCCTCGAGCATCAGTTCGGCCAGCATGTTCGGCACCGACGGATCGCGCTCCGACGGCTTCAGGATAAAGGCGTTGCCGCAGGCGATCGCGGGGCAGAACTTCCACATCGGGATCATCGCCGGAAAGTTGAACGGCGTGATCCCCGCCACCACGCCGAGCGGCTGGCGCATCGAGTACATGTCGATCCCGGGCCCCGCGCCCTCGGTGAACTCGCCCTTCAACAGATGCGGCGCCCCGATGCAGAACTCCGCGACCTCGAGCCCGCGGATCACGTCGCCCTTGGCGTCCGGCAGGGTCTTGCCGTGCTCGCGCGACAGCGCTTCGGCGAGCTTGTCCATGTCCCGATGCAGCAACTGGACGAACTGCATCAGCACCCGGGCGCGCTTCTGCGGGTTCGTCGCGGCCCAGGCGGGCTGCGCCGCTTTGGCGTTCTCCACCGCAGCGCGCACTTCCGCCGCGCTCGCGAGCGGAACTTTCTTCTCGACCTCGCCGGTCGCCGGATTGAACACGTCCGCGAAGCGCCCCGAGGCGCCCGCCGTCGCCTTGCCCCCGATGATGTGCTTCAGCTCGATGGTCATGTCGGTCCTCCCAGGGATCTCGTTCGGATCTGATCTGGCCCCACACATACCCGCTGACCGGCGCGTGCCAATCGGCCTTCGGACGATTCGCGACGATAGCCGCCTCAGACGCGCGGGCTCCGATCGCCGCCGCTGTCCGCAAATCGGACGCCGCTCGCGCGCCGGCCCGAAGCTCAGCGCACCAATTTCCCTAGCGTCAAATCCTGACGCGCATGCTTTTGTAAACGAGACCAAAAAAGGGCGCAGTCGCGGCCGGATGGATTAATAATCGGTCGCTGTGTCCGCCGGTGTTCGACATGCGTGGACTGCAATACAGCCCTGTGCTTTCGAACCTTTGCTGCGGCGCAGCACGGCTCTATCTGATCTCTCAGAGGAAACGAGCGGGTTTGGCGATCGCAAGATCGTTCAAACGGAGCTGAGCAATGAGTGCGTCCACGCACCTCGAAAACGCGCCCGAAAGGGCCCCCGGCGCAGAGCCGGGCGGCGCATTCCGCTCGCTGTGGAGCTGGGAAGCCGACCTCTATTACGAACATCTGAAGCGCCTCGGCCGCGAGGATCGCCGCCTGCGTTTCCACCGCGCCATGTCGGACGACGGCCTGCGGCTGCATGTCGACCGCGCATTCGAGCACGACAAGAAGCCGAACGGCCTGGTCCATGTCATCGGCTGGTTTCTCGACGCGGAGCTGCGCGGCGCGGCGGAGGTGGCGGTCTATGAGACGCCGGACGGTCCGGAGGCCGAAGCCGCCTTCGCGGTCGAGGAAGACTATCGCGGCCAGGGCGTCGGCCGCGAGCTGATGCGCCGTTCGGCGCTGTACGCCCGCAACCGCGGCGCCGGCGTGCTCCACATCGCCACCGAACGCGACAACCGCGCCATGCTGAAGCTCGCGATGGGCTCGGGCGCGGTGTTCGAGATCAGCGCGGCCGACGCCGACGGCGTCCTCCGCACCGAGCCGCGCTCCGTCTTTTCGCTGCTGCTCGAGACGGCGGAGGAGGATCTGGGCGTCGCCCACTGGGCTTGGGACCGCGCGCTCGGTTGGCTGCGCCGACGTTGGACCGGCCAGCGCGGGATCGCCGACGGCGTCGCGGCGGCGGTGAAGAACGGCCAGGGCCGCGCGGCCTGAGCCGCTTCGCTAAGACCTCTCCGGGCTGTTCAAATCGGGCGGCCCGGAACCCAGACATAGCCTTCCGGATCGACGATCGCCGCCTCGCGCTGGCCATGCGGCTTGTCCATCGCTTCGGCCAGCACCACGGCCTGGGCGCCCTCCGCGATCATCGCCTTCGCCCGCGCGACGACGGCGTCGGGATCGGAGCCGTAGAGCCGAAGCTCGCAGCCCGCGCCGCGCACGCCTCCGGCGTCGTCCGAGCCGCGGACGATCCCGATCAGCGCATTGTTCCGATAGCTCCGGTCCGAATGCAGCATCCATTCGGCTCCTGACCCGCGCAGGATCGCGAAATCATCGTCGAAATAGACGACCTGCGCCGCGAAGGCCCGCGCCTGGAACCGCGCCGCCGCCTCGACGTCGCGCACCAGCAGATTGACCCCGAGCCCTTCCGCGAGCCCCCGGCCGAACGCCGCCGGGTCCGGCCGATTGACGCCCTTTGCTGGAAGCTCCATCACAACCCCCGAGATTTTGCGCGGCGCGCGGGACGATCGCCCCGAGCGGCCGCCGACCCGCCAAAAACGTCAGCCCTGCTGACCTTGTTGACCGAAATCTGCGCGCCGCAGGCGCGACTCGCAAGGGAATTTCTCGACCATGACCGCTGCTGACGCGACTGAAACCGCCCCCCGCCCGCGCCGCTCCGTCCTCTACATGCCGGGCTCGAACGCCCGCGCGCTCGAGAAGGCCAAGACGATCGCCGCCGACGGCCTGATCTTCGACCTCGAGGACGCGGTCGCCCCGGCCGAGAAGCCCGGGGCCCGCGCCACGGTGGTCCAGGCGGTCTCCGGCGGCGGCTATGGCCGGCGCGAGCGGGTGATCCGCGTGAACGGCCTCGACACCCCCTGGGGCCAGGACGATCTGCGCGCCGCCGCGGAGGCCGGGCCCGAAGCGGTCCTGGTCCCGAAAGTGAACGCGCCCGGCATGGTCGAGGAAGTCGAGGGCCTCCTCGAGAGGTACGGCGCGCCCGAGACCACCCGGATTTGGGCGATGATGGAGACCCCCCGCGGCATGCTCCACGCCGAGAGCATCGCGGCCAGCACCCCGCGGCTCGAATGCTTCATCATGGGGACCAATGATCTGGCCAAGGAGCTCGGCGCCGCCCACACTGAGGCGCGGCTGCCGCTGATCACCGGCCTCGGCCTCTGCCTGCTCGCCGCCCGCGCTTATGGCGTCGCCTGCGTCGACGGCGTGTTCAACGCCTTCCAGGACGAGGAGGGCTTCAAGGCCGCCTGCCACCAGTCGAAAGAGATGGGCTTCGACGGCCGCACGCTGATCCACCCGAAGCAGGTCGCGATCGCCAACGCCGCGTTCGCCCCCTCGCCAGAAGAGGTCGATCTCGCCAAGCGCCAGGTCGAGGCCTACGCCAGCGCGCTC
This sequence comes from Pseudomonadota bacterium, assembly GCA_039819865.1. Taxonomy (GTDB): domain Bacteria; phylum Pseudomonadota; class Alphaproteobacteria; order Rhodobacterales; family Rhodobacteraceae; genus JBCBRF01. The sequence goes on from JBCBRF010000003.1 coordinate 17,923, forward strand.
GCCCGCGGCGAAGCGGTCGCGGTGGTCGACGGCAAGATCGTCGAGAACCTGCATGTCGAGACAGCCAAGCGCACCCTCGCCATGGCCGAAGCGGTCGCCACGGAGGACTAATCGGCGCCCCCCGACCGCCGATGCGGGTTCAGGTTCTTGATCTCTCTCAAGTCTCTTCCGGCGATTTCTGTAAGCGTACGCCCGACCGATCGATAGCGCGGCGCAGATCGCAGGGAGGATAGGATGGCGGCCGAGTCTGAGCGGGTTCCCGTCGACGGCGTCGATGGCGAGCGGACCTCGTCCGCCCCGCGCCCCGAGCGCGTGGTCTCGACCATCCAAAGCCAGCGGCCGGCCTTTCGACAAAAGCCCGAGGTGCGGACGATCGGCCTCGACGATATCCGCGCCGCGCTCTCGGCCGGCGTTTCGGACTTTCTGGCGGCCCCGCAATTCGGCCTGTTCTTCGGCGGCGTCTTCGTCCTCGGCGGCTTTCTCCTGTTGGGCTTCCTGACCGTCCTCGAAATGCCGTGGATGATCATCTTTCTGGCCGTCGGCTTTCCGCTGGTCGGCCCCTTCGTCGCCGTCGGCCTGTATGAGGTCAGCCGCCGCCGCGCCGCCGGGGAGCCGCTGCGCTGGCCCGAGGTCCTGGGCGTGATCGTGAACCAAAAGGACCGCCAGCTCGCCTGGATGGCCTTTGTCGTGCTCTTCATCTTCTGGATCTGGGCCTACCAGATCCGCCTGCTGATCGCGCTCTTCCTCGGCCTTGCGCCGGTTTCGACGCTTGAGGGCTTCGTGACGACGATCCTCTCCGACCCCGACGGGGTGCTGTTCCTGTCGGTTGGAACCGGCGTCGGCGCGGTGCTGGCCTTCGTGCTGTTCTCGACCACGGTGCTGTCGATGCCGATGCTGGTCGACAAGGACGTCGACATCGTCACCGCCATCGTGACCAGCGTTCAGGCCGTCCTCAGCAATCCGAAGCCGATGCTCGCCTGGGGGGTGCTGGTCACGGCCGCCATGATGCTGGCGCTTCTGCCGGCCTTCCTCGGCCTGTTGTTCGTGCTGCCGATCCTCGGTCACGCGACCTGGCGGCTCTATGACCGCGTCGTGACCTGGAGCGAGCCCGCCTGATCCGTCGCGACCGACGCGGCCTCCGCCGGCGCAAGACTGCAGAGCCAATTGGCCAGCTCGCGCCGGAGCCGGCTCGGTTCGGAGACGTCGGCCGAGACGCCATAACGCCAGCGCAGCGGCGCATGCGACGCCGGATCCGCTCCGATCGCGCGGAGGTCCGCGATCACCTGGGCCGCATCCTCCACGCTGCGAAACTTCGAATCGTCGAACGCCGACGATCGGCCGGGCGTCGCCAGATAGTCGCCGATATCGCCGAGCGTCAGCTCCGGGTGATACTGCACGCCCCAGAACCGCACGCCGCCGGCCTCATAGGCGATGGCCTGCACGGCCGAATGCGCATTGCCCGCAAGCACCCTCGCGCCCTGGGGCGCCCGCGTGACCTCGTCGCGATGGATGCAGACGCTGTCGAATGTCGACGGCTTTCCCGCGAACATCGGATGCGCCCTTCCCGCCTCCGTCAACGTGATCGCCCGCGCGACCCCGAGCTCGAGCCCCGCCGCGCCCCAGCCGACCGCGCCGCCGAGCGCCACCGCGCCGACCTGCAACCCCCAACAGGAGCCGAACACCGGGATCCCCGCCGCGAACGCCCGCTCCAGCATGACGTGATGCGGCGCGGCCTCGCGCGCATCCGCGGACCAAGCGACGCCCGACCCGGTGAGCGCGACGCCGGAGACGCCGTCCAGCTCGACCGCGGCCGCATCGAAATCCGGCTCAGAGGGACGCGCAATCGAAAATGAGACACGCGGATCGATCTGGGACAGCACCGCGCCATACCGCTCCGCCGCCCCGCCGATCCCGACGGACGCGGCCCGCGCCAGCGTCTCCGGATCATTGCCCTCGACCACCAATATCCGTCGCGCGTCGTCCCGCATCGCCGCCTTCGCCATCCAAGCGCCCGCATTGCGACAGCGATACCGCGACGAGGGACGCCGGAACCGCGCATTTCCGACCGCTCCTTCACGGAAACGTCAACGCCAGACCATTCCCGAGCGCTCTTTACGATGAACCAAACAACCCAGACGCGAATTGAACGGTTGACGCCAACTCAAGACCCGAATTCCGCGACCGGAAAAACAGTTAACGGCGACGTCGGGCGGATCGCTCGGAATAGAAATTGAATTGCCCCCTACGAGCGCTCTCAAATCGGTGAGTGGCGACTTAGCGCTGCCAATTTCCTTGCGCAGGAGGGTTTTATGACCTGGGGTCACTGGTACTACTGGAAAAAGAAGATGCTGGCGAAGGCCCACTTCTACAAGCATCACTGCAAGATCCCGTGCTTCACGCGCGGCGTCATGATCGACACCCCGAACGGCCCGGTCGCCGTTGAGGATCTGGTCGAGGGCGATCTGGTTATGACCGCCGACAACGGCGCTCAGCCGGTGCGTTGGATCGGCTCGATGAAGATCGACGCCCAGATGCTGAGCGAGCAGCCCGAGCTGGCCCCTATCCGCATCAAGGCGGGCGCGCTGGGCGGCGGTCTGCCGACCCGCGACCTGCTGGTCTCCGCTGAGCACGCGGTTCTGCTGACCGACTGGCGCGCCGAGCTGGTGGCGGACGAATCCACCGTCCTGGCCCCGGCCAAACTGCTGGTGAACGACAGCGACATCCGCCCGGCCGACGTCGAGGAGGTCGAGTACTTCCACCTGGTGTTCGACCAGCACCAGATCGTCTTCGCCGAGGGTGCCGCGGTCGAGACCTACCGCCCGACCGGCAAGAACTACGAGGCCTTCGACGAGGCCCGTCAGGCCGAGCTGCTGAAGCTCTTCCCGATGCTGGAGACCGACGGTCTCGCCTACGGTCCGGCGGCACGCCCTGTGCTTTCCGATCAGGACTGGGTGGCGATGTCCGCGCTCTCGAGCTGATCGGGAACTCCTGATTCCCAACGCTCGACCGGAGCGGCGCAGATCGCGCCGCTCCGGTCTTTTTGTGTTTGGGAGCAACGCCTATGAAACTTCATTTCCGCACCCTGCCGAACGGTCACTATGCGGCGTTCCGCGTCGTCGAGGACACCCGCGCCCGGCCGAGCTTCCAT
>JBCBRF010000003.1:21168-55840 GCA_039819865.1 Pseudomonadota bacterium
CGACGCCGAGGAGCGCCGCTTCGAGCTTCGTCGCCTGCCGATGAAGATGCGCCAGGCGATGTTCCTGGTTTCCGAAGCCTCGTCCGAGGAGCTGGACCAGATGGGCGAGGCGCTGCTGTTTGCGCTCTATGACCTGCGCGAGTCGCTGACCAAGCGCCGCCTCGAATTGGCCGAGGCCGAGATCGACCGTCGCGTCGACGACGAGGTCGCCGCCGAGAAAGCGGCTGAGCAGCCCGCGGACGACCGCGAAGTCGAAAAAGTCTGATCGTCGCGACAGCCCGCTCCGCCACGCCCCCTATCGGCGCGGCGGCGCGGGCCATTGCGCCGCAGCAATCCCGGACCGATAACGGCCGCCCCGACCGCAACGAAGAGGGCGAGCCCATGCCGTCGAGCGACCCGCGCGATACGCGTCCCGCGACCAAGACCAACCCCGGCAACTTCTTCGAGGATTTCGCGATCGGCCAGCGGCTGCGCCACGCGACGCCGCGGACGCTGACCGAGGGCGACCGGGCGCTCTACACCGCCTTCTATCCGACCCGCTTCGCGCTCTACTCCTCCGACGCTTTCGCGGAGCAGTGCGGCTTTCCGCAGAGCCCGATCGAGGACTTGGCGGCCTTCCACGTCGCCTTCGGCAAGACCGTGCCGGACGTCTCGCTGAACGCCGTCGCCAATCTCGGCTACGCCGAAGGCCGCTTCCACCGCCCCGTCTTCGCCGGAGACACCCTCTCCGCCGTCTCCGAAGTGATCGGACTGAAGCAGAACTCGAACGGCAAGACTGGCGTCGTCTGGGTCCATTCGATCGCGGAGAACCAGCTCGGCGAAACCGTCATGGAATGGAAGCGCTGGGTGATGGTGCGCAAGCGCGATCCGGAGGCCCCCGCGCCCGAGATCGTCACCCCGCTGCTGGCCGACGCCGTCCCGGCGGACCAGGTGCCGGTCGCCGAAGAGCTCGATTTCTCCCGCTACGATCCCGACCTCGCCGGCCAGCCCCATTTCTGGGAGGACTACGCCGTCGGCGAGAAGATCGACCATGTGGACGGCGTCACCATCGAGGAGGCGGAGCACATGCTGGCGACGCGCCTCTGGCAGAACACCGCCAAGGTGCATTTCAACGCCCAGGTCCGCGAAGACGGCAAGCGCCTGATTTATGGCGGCCACGTCATCAGCATCGCCCGCGCGCTGTCCTATAATGGCCTCGCGCCCGCCCAGATGATCGCGGCGATTAACGCCGGCGCCCACGCCGCCCCCTGCTTCGCCGGAGACACGCTCTACGCATGGTCCGAGGTTCTGGACAAAGCCGAGACCGCGAACCCGACGGTCGGCGCCCTTCGGCTCCGCCTCGTGGCGGTGAAGGACGCGCCCGCCTCCGATTTCCGCCGTCTGGGACCGGACGGCAAGCACGCGCCAGGCGTGCTGCTCGACTTCGACTACTGGGCGCTGGCGCCGAAAAGCGCGATCTGAGCGCCCTCCGCGACCGCACGGCCCACGGTGCGCCGAGGCCTGTAGTGTAAGGAGACGCGCGCATGACCCCGCAGGAGACCGAACCCAACGATGCGGCGCCCGCGCCGGGGCGGGCCGCCGATCGAACGGACCGCCTCTTCGTGTGGGTTTGGCGATTCAACGGCCTGCTGATCGCTGTCGTCGGGGTCTTGGCGCTCGGGTTCGGCCTCATCGGGGCCGGGATCCTGGCCTATGAGCTTTTCGGACCGCGAAACACCCAGCAGGTCGCGGTCGCGCCGAGCGCGAGCGGCGAGATCGAACGCAGCGTCGCGCCCGTCGCCATCGAACCCGAAGGCTTCCACAAGCTGGGCGCGACGGGCCTGCTCTACGCCCAGCTCAGGGAGACCGCCGACGTTTCGGACGCGACATCGAGCCTGCGCTACCGCAAGGTGAGCGCCAATCTCGTCGACTGGCTGATCTACGATCCCGCCTCCGGGGCGAGCCGCATGCTGATCGGCCGCCGCGCCAACCTTCTGATCTCCGCCCACATGCTGCACTGGTCCGAGAGGCCGGAGGCGGATCCGATCGACCGCGCGATCTTCATCCGGCACGTCGATGAGGACACGAACGGCGACGGCCTGTTGACCGCCGCGGACCGGGAAAGCCTGGCCCTCGCCGCACCCGACGGGCTCGATCTGACCCCGCTCTCCGTCGCGGGCGCGTATCGCGGCGTGACCCTGATCTCCCGCGACGAGGCCGTGCTTCTCACCGCGTCGGACGCCGGCGCGACCGCCCACCATATCGACCTCGAGACCCGCGAGATCACGCGAACCACGCCGTTGCCGCTCGGATCCGAGCGGCTGACGGCGCTCCGCTAGCGCGCGCCGCCATGCGCAAAGAGAGCGCCGATTTGGTGCGCTCGTCCCACCGCTCTCGCCACGGACGCAGTTGCATGGCACACCCGCGAGCATGACCGACCGCGCCTTCGAAACCCACCCGCTCACCCCGGAGCGCTGGCCGGACCTCGAGGATCTGTTCGGTGCGCGCGGCGCGTCCGGGGGCTGCTGGTGCATGCTCTGGCGGCTGCGGAAGAAGGACTGGACCGCCGGCAAGGGCGACGCCAACCGGGACGCCCTCCGCGCCCGGGTCCAAACGGCCCCGCCGCCCGGCGTGCTCGGCTGCCTGGACGGCCGCGCGGTCGGCTGGTGTTCGGTGGCGCCCCGCGCCGAATTCACGGGCCTGGCCGGATCTCGGATCCTGAGCCCTGTCGACGATCGCCCGGTCTGGTCGGTGACCTGCTTCTTTTTCCGCGCGGGCTTCCGGCGAAAAGGCCTGTCGGTCCCGCTCCTGAACGCCGCCGCCGACCTCGCCCGCGACCACGGCGCGGAGATCGTCGAGGGATATCCCATCGACCCGGGCGAGGCGAAGTACGCCGCGAGCTTCGCCTGGACCGGCTTTCGCCGAACCTTCGAGGCGGCGGGCTTCCGGGAAGTCGCCCGCCGCTCCGAAAAGCGCCCGATCATGCGGCGCGTCTTGTGAGACGCGGATCGTCGGGCGGCGCGGGTCGAAGATCGCCCGGCGCGAGAGGATGCGGCGTCTTTTTGTTTCGCATCGAGCGGTAAGCGGCCCTCATTCGCCCTTTTGTCCGCACAGCGCCGCCGACCGCGACCTTGCTCCCCCTTGCACGCGCACGCGATCAGATGTCACTGGCGACCCAAGCGTTTTGGCGCAGGGTGACCTGCGTCCGCGCCGGCTCGAACGGCGAGTTCGAACGGCGAGGACGCGCGGCCGACCTGCGAAGGCGCGGTTCGTTCGATCGTGGGGCTCGCCCCCGCGCCGGGCGGGACCGCCGGCGAACATGAAGGACCCCTCTACGATGGCGGATGTGAATCGAGGCGACCGCCCCCTGTCGCCCCACCTTCAAGTCTACAAGCCGCAGATCACCTCGGTGCTCTCGATCCTCCACCGCGCGACCGGCGTGGCGTTGACGCTCGGCGGCGTCTTGCTGGTCTGGTGGTTTCTGGCGGCGGCGACCGGCCCTGAATACTTCCTGTTCGTCGACGGCCTTCTGACGAGCCCGCTCGGCGGCTTGGTCATGCTCGGCTCCGCCTTCGCGCTCGCCTACCACTCGCTGAACGGGATCCGGCACCTGTTCTGGGACGCGGGCTACGGCTTCGATCTCGACAGCGTCGCCACGAGCGGTTGGGCCGTCGTCATCGGCGCGATCGCCATCACCGTCCTGCTTTGGATCTTCGCCTGATAAGGAGCCTGATCATGGCGTCGAAATCGTCGATCAAGACCCCGATGAACCGCGTGCTCGGCCTCGGCTCCGCCAAGGACGGCGTGGGCCATTGGTGGGAGCAGCGGCTCTCCTCGATTGCGCTGATCCCGCTGACTTTGCTGTTCGTCGCGCCCTTCCTCTCGGCCTACGGCCAGAGCGCCTTCGGCGCGGAGGGCCATCTCGCGGTTCTCGCGATCTACTCCGATCCGTCGAATGCGATCGTTGCGATCCTGTTTGTCGCAGTCAGCTTCTGGCACCTGCAACAGGGCTTGCAGGTTGTGATTGAGGACTATGTCCACGCTAAGGCCGCCCGTACGACTCTTCTGATCGGCAACGCGCTCGGCTGCTGGGCCGTCGCCGCCGTCGGCGTGTTCGCGATCCTGAAGATCGCCTTCACCGCCGCGCCGGAGTTCGCGGGCTGAGATTTCGAACGCGCGTCGCCCGAGTGCGGCGCGCCGGACCCATGGAACAAGCACGGGGCGACCGATGAGCGCTTACGAATACGTGGATCACAGCTATGACGTGGTGGTCGTGGGAGCCGGCGGCTCGGGCCTGCGCGCGACCCTCGGGATGGCGGAGCAGGGCCTGAAGACGGCCTGCGTCACCAAAGTCTTTCCGACCCGCAGCCACACCGTGGCCGCCCAAGGCGGCATCGCCGCCAGCCTCGGCAACATGGGCCCGGACAGCTGGCAATGGCACATGTACGACACGGTGAAGGGCTCCGACTGGCTCGGCGACAACGACGCCATGGAGTACCTCGCCCGCGAGGCGCCCAAGGCGGTCTACGAGCTTGAGCATTACGGCGTGCCCTTCAGCCGGACCGAAAACGGCAACATCTACCAGCGCCCCTTCGGCGGCCACACCACCCAGTTCGGCGAAGGCCCGCCGGTTCAGCGCACCTGCGCCGCGGCCGACCGAACCGGCCACGCCATCCTGCACACGCTCTATGGCCAGTCGCTTAAGAACGACGCGGAGTTCTTCATCGAGTATTTCGCGACCGACCTCATCATGTCCGAGGACGGCCAGTGCCAGGGCGTGATCGCCTGGAAGCTCGACGACGGCACGATCCACCGCTTCCGCGCCAAGCTCGTGGTGCTCGCCACCGGCGGCTACGGCCGCGCCTATTTCTCCGCCACCTCCGCGCACACCTGCACCGGCGACGGCGGCGGCATGGTCGCGCGCCAGGGCCTGCCGCTCCAGGACATGGAGTTCGTGCAGTTCCACCCGACCGGCATCTACGGCGCCGGCTGCCTGATCACCGAGGGCGCGCGCGGCGAGGGCGGCTACCTCACCAACTCCGAGGGCGAGCGCTTCATGGAGCGCTACGCGCCGACCTATAAGGATCTCGCCTCCCGCGACGTGGTCAGCCGCTGCATGACCATGGAGATCCGCGAGGGCCGCGGCGTCGGCGAGCGCAAGGACCACATCTTCCTGCACCTGAACCACCTGCCGCCCGAGACCCTGGCCGAGCGCTTGCCGGGCATCTCGGAGAGCGCGCGGATCTTCGCGGGCGTCGACGTGACCCGAGAGCCGATCCCGGTGCTGCCGACGGTCCACTACAATATGGGCGGCGTGCCGACCAACTATTGGGGCGAGGTGCTCCGCCCGACCGCCGACAATCCGGACGCGACCGTGCCGGGCCTGATGGCGGTCGGCGAAGCCGGCTGCGCCAGCGTCCACGGCGCCAACCGTCTCGGCTCGAACTCGCTGATCGACCTCGTGGTGTTTGGCCGCGCCGCGGCGATCCGCGCTGGCGAGACCGTCTCGAAAGACACCCCGATCCCCGATCTGAACCCGACCTCGGTCGACAAGGCGATGGCGCGTTTCGACACGATCCGCCACGCCGACGGCGCCACCCCGACCGCCGATCTGCGGGACAAGATGCAGCGCGCCATGCAGGAGGATCTCGCGGTGTTCCGCACCGACGAGACCATGCGCCAGGGCTGCGACCGGATCTCGGGGGTCTGGGACCAGAAAGCGGACATCAAGGTCACCGATCGCTCGATGATCTGGAACTCCGACCTGATGGAGACGCTCGAGTTCGAGAACCTGATGGCGAACGCGATCACCACCGCCTACTCCGCGGTCGAGCGCAAGGAGAGCCGGGGCGCTCACGCCCACGAGGATTACCCGAACCGCGACGACGAGAACTGGCGGGTCCACACCCTCTCCTGGCTCGGCGAGGACGGCGGCGTGAAGATGGGCTCGCGCCCGGTCCACACCAACCCGCTCTCGAACGAAGTGCCGATGGAGAAGATGCTGCCCAAGGCGCGTGTGTACTGAAAATGCTGGACGGCTTGTTGGAAGCGATAGAGCAAGATCAACCGCCCGCGATGATTGCGGAAGCAATCATCGACACGGAGGCGCGGACGCTCGTCAATTCCTCGAGCCGTCTCGCACAAGCGCTGGATGCGCTTGAGCGCGATCGAGCGGACCAGACATCGCACAGATACGGCGCCAGCCCCACGTTGCTCTCAACGATGGATAGTCTCGTCGACGCCGCCCTAGTCTATGACGACCGCGAAGGACGGGAACATGCGACGCGAGAAGCTCTGGTGCGGGGAGAATAGCGAACCATGGCCGACGAGAATGTCGCCGAGTTGACCTACGAGCTTCTGAAGCGCGTGCATGCGGACGTGTCGGATCTCCGCGAGAGCGTGAGGACGCTCACCACGCGCGTCTCGGCGCTCGAAGAGCAAGGCGTCGCGATCCAGCGCAGCATCGTCGACCTGCGCGCCGATTTCGTGCGGCTGGAACATCGGGTCGACCGGATGGACGAGCGCCTCGGCCGGATCGAGCGTCGGCTTGATCTGGTGGAGGCCTGAGGAGCCGCGCAGCGCGCATGGAACGGGACAGGTGAAGGTCATCGTCATCCATTCCTCTCGGAACAACCGAGGCGGCGTGATGAACGCCAGCGTCTCGCACGCCCACGGCCTGCAAGCCGCGGGCGTGTCGGCGGAGGTGTGGACGGCCTCGACCCGCGCGGAGGAGCTCGCGACGGCGCTCCGCGTGCCGGTGTTCCGCGACGACGCCGTCGCCGAGCCCTGGGAGCCCCTTCGGTCCGCCGCGGCCCGCGCGCGGACCCGCGCGGCCGGCCCGGTGGACGCGGTGCTCCATCAGGGCGCGCGCTCCTGGGCCTGGGCCTGGGCGTTCTGGCCGACCGCGACCCACGCCGTGCGTTTCCCGAACTACCGCATCCGCGACCGCCGTCTGTTCCGCAACTGGATGGCGGTCTCCACCCGCCACGCCGAGCGTCTTCGGAGCGAAAAAACCCTCGGCCTGCTGACCCCGAACGTCGCCGTCGTGAAGAACGGCGAGGTCCAGTCCAAGGCCAAGGTCACGACCACGCCCGCCGTCCCCCGCCGCGCCTTTCGCGCCGACGGCCGACTGATCCTCGGCGCGCTGGGCACGCTCGAGGACAGGAAGGGCCAGGACGTGCTGATCGACGCCCTCGCCGATCTCCGCGGCCGCGGGATCGACGCCGCCCTGCGGCTCGGCGGCGCGGGCGGAGACGGCCGCGCCGATCTGCTCGCGCGCGCCGAACGTCTCGGCGTCGCCGAGCATATCGAAGCGCCCGGCTGGGTCGATGCGGTCGAGTTCCTCGCGGGCCTCGACGTCTTCTGCCTGCCCTCGCGCTCGGAGCCCTTCGGCATCGTGCTGATCGAAGCCATGGCCCAAGGCCTGCCGGTGATCGCCAGCGACGTCGACGGGCCTGCGGACATCCTCGCCGACGGCTCGGGCCTCCTGGTTCCGGTGGGCGAAGCCAAAGCGCTGGCCGACGCGGTCGCCGGCCTCGCCACGGACCCCGCGCGCGCCGACCGTCTGGCCCAAGCGGCCAAGTCCCGCGCCGCGGACGCCTACGGCCCCGCCGCCGTCGGCCGCAGCATCATCGACGCCTTCAACCAATTCGGCGCGCGCCTGATCCCCGAGCCGCGCCTCGCCCCCTCGATCGGAGACTGAACGATGGCCGAATTCTCGCTGCCCAAGAACTCGCGGATGGTCAAAGGCAAGACCTGGCCGAAACCGGAGGGCGCCAACAAGAACCGCGTCAAGCAATTCAAGATCTACCGCTGGGATCCGGACACCAAGGCTAACCCGCGGATCGACACCTATTACGTCGACCTCGACAAATGCGGCCCGATGGTGCTCGACGCCATCATCCACATCAAGAACGAGATCGACCCGACCCTGACCTTCCGGCGTTCCTGCCGCGAGGGCATCTGCGGCTCCTGCGCGATGAACATCGACGGAACCAACAGCCTCGCCTGCACCACGGGCGTCGACGAGATCTCGGGCCCGATCCGGATCTACCCGCTGCCGCACATGCCCGTGGTCAAAGACCTGGTGCCGGACCTCACCCACTTCTACGCTCAGCACGCCTCGATCCAGCCCTACCTCCAGACCAAGACCCCGGCGCCCGAGCGCGAGTGGAAGCAGTCCATCGAGGACCGTAAGCAGATGGACGGCCTCTACGAGTGCATCCTCTGCGCCTCATGCTCGACGTCGTGCCCGAGCTACTGGTGGAATGGCGATCGCTATCTCGGCCCAGCCGCGCTGCTGCAAGCCTATCGCTGGCTGATCGACAGCCGCGACGAGGCGACCGGCGAACGCCTCGACCATCTCGAGGATCCGTTCCGCCTTTATCGCTGCCACACCATCATGAACTGCGCGAAGACCTGCCCGAAGGGCTTGAACCCGGCCAAGGCGATCGCGGAGATCAAGAAGATGATGATCGAGCGTCGCGTCTGACGCGAAATCGGCGGCGTCGAGCGACGGTCTGCGCACAGACGCTGACGGAAATCCGAGACAGGGCGCTCCACGGCGTTTAGTCTCCGAGCTTTCCTGTTCCAAACGCCGCCGATCCGCGATGTCGAACACCTTAACCCGCCTGCAGCGCATCGCCGCTAAGCTCAGCGCCCGCGCGCTCCTCATAGGAGCGGTCGGATTTGCGACCGCCTCGGCGGTGGTCGCGAGCCTGTCGCCTGAGGTGCGCGCCGACGCGTTCGCGGAGCGCGTCCCGTCGGCGGAGACCCGACCCGAGGCGGAAGCCGACCGCACCTGGTCGAACTTGGGCGAGGCGCTCGACGCTCTGACTGCGCAAGCCGCGCCAAGCGACACGACCCCCGCGCCGATCGACCCCGGGGCGGCGCCCCAGCTCCTTTGGCTGGAGACTGCTCCCCAGGCCGCCAAGGTCCGGATCCTGTTCCTGCCCAAAGACGAAGCCGCGGTGGAGCGCCCGAACCGCCCCGAGACCGAACGCTTGACCGTCACCGGCGCCTACTCGAGCGGCGACCGCTTCGGCCCCGAGGGCTTCGTGCTCCGCCACGGCGTCGCCCTCAACCCGCGCCCTCAGGGCTGGGACGGCTTGCTGCTGGTCGGCGCCCAGGGCGGCGCGTCCCTGCACGACGTCTCGCGCGTCGAGATTGAGGACGAGCGTTACGACCTGCGCGACCCCGAGAGCCGTCAGGACTTTTTGAACCGCGCGGCGCGCGAAGATTTCTCCGCGATCCAGAGCCATCTTCTGATCAACGAGGGCGCGCTAGACCTGAAGCCCTATGACGGCGCGCCGAGCTTCCGCCGACGCCTGCTGTTCGAGACCGTCGACGGCCGTTTAGGGCTGTTCGACACCTCGCCGACGCCGACGACGCTCTACGAGGCGGCCGCGGAACTGCAGGCCCGTATCCCGACGACCCGCATGGCGCTGAACCTGGATATGGGAACCTATGATTTCTGCGTCTGGCGCCGCCCGGGCGAGCGCAAGCTCTGCGGCCTGCTGACCGCGCCGAACAAGCAGAAGCTCACCAACCTGATCGAGTTCGAGCTGCCGACGCCCGGCGACGACGGCGCGCAATAAGCATCGTCGGACGGCGCCCGGCCATGGCCGCCGGGCGCATTACGCCGCCGGCGGCCAATCCGCGGAGCGCATCTCCTCCAGCCGGCTGGCCGTGCGCGCGAACTCGAACGCGCCCTCGCCTTCGACATAAAGCTCGGAGGGCTCCGCCGCCGCGGTGCAGATCAGCTGCCGACGCGCCTCGTAAAGCGCGTCGATCAGCGTTACGAACCGCTTCGCCTCGTTGTTCCGCGCCCGCGAGAGCGTCGGGATCGCCTCCAGAAACAGCGTGTCGACCGCCTCCGCGATCGCCAGATAATCCGCCGGGCCGAGCGGCTTCCCGCAGAGATCCTCGAACCCCGCCCGCGCCACCCGCCCGCAGGCCGTCGGCAGCCGCACCTCCCGCCCCTGGACAGCGACGACAAGCGGTCTCGGCCGACCGGACGCGACCACTTCGTCCCAGGCCGCCTCGAAATCCGCCGCCGCCTCCGCTCCGAGCGGAGAGTGATAGGTCTTCATCCCACGCGCCCGCGCGATCCGGAAATCGGTCGGCCCCTCGAGCTGATGGACGTCGAGCTTCGCCATCAGCAGATCGATGAACGGCAGGAACAGCTGACGGTTAAGCCCGTCCTTATAGAGCTCGCTCGGATGCCGGTTGGAGGTCGCCACCACGACGACCCCGCGCTCGAACAGCTTCTTGAAGAGCCGCCCGAGGATCATCGCGTCGGCGATGTCGCTCACCTGGAACTCGTCGAAGCAGAGGAGCCGCGTCTCGTCCGCGATCCGACGCGCCACCGGTTTGATCGGATCCTCCACCTGCGTCTTCCGCGCCGCATCGAGATCCCGGTGCACCCGCTGCATGAAGGCGTGGAAATGGATCCGGGTCTTCTTCGCCACCGGCGCGTCGGCGAAGAACAGATCCATCAGCATCGACTTGCCGCGCCCCACCCCGCCATAAAGGTAGAGCCCGAGCCGCTCCTCGACCTCCTCCTCGCCGCGCCGTCCGAAGCCGAACAGGCCGAACACCCCGCCGCGCGCGCCATCGCCGCCCTTCCGGGTCAGGCGCATGTGCAACAGGTTCAGCTTCTCGACCGCGGCCCGCTGCGCGTCGTCCGGGCGAAGCGTCCCCGCCGCGACCAGCGCGCGGTACCGATTGAGCGGCGTCTCCGACATGGTCTCCCCCGACTGGTTTTCCCGATCCAGGCCTTTCAAGCGGCGTCGATCTCGCGCGCCGAGACCGCGTCCCGGAGCGCGCGTGGATCGACCTCGAACACCGCGTTCGGCGCGCCGGCGGCGGCCCAGACCGTCTCGTGCGCCAGCAGGCTCTTGTCGATGAAGGTCGCGAGCTTCTGGTCATGCCCGAGCGGCGGGATCCCGCCGATGGCGTAGCCCGTGACCGACCGCACGAAGGCCGCGTCCGGGCGCTCGACCGCCTCCCCGAGCGTCCCGACCAGCGCTTCCGTGTTCAACCGCCTGTCGCCGCCCACCAGCGCCAGCACCGGCGCGCCGCTTTGCGCCCCGCGAAACACCAGCGACTTCACGATCCGCCCGAGCGCGCAGCCGCAGCGGGCCGCCGCCTCCTCCGCCGTCCGCGCCGAGCCTTCATGGAGCACCGGCGCCGGCGCCAGGCCCGCGGCCCGCGCCCGCTCGACGAAGCGGGCGACGCTCTTGGGCGGGAGGGCTCCCGTCCCCGCGCCGTCTGTCTCGTCCATGCTGATCCCTCCGCCGCGCGCCCGTCGCGAGGTCGCCGTCGCGTCCTCTACCGGGAGCGACCACGGATCGCAAAGCCAAGAGGCGCCGCCCAAGCGAACACCCCGGCGAACACCCCGACGAACACCTTGGCGAACACCCTGGGGCCGCTGGACGATGCGGCGATTGATCAGCCCCGTCGAACGGAGCGTTCACGAACTATCGCATGCGCCGCCGCCCCGTTCCGCATAGGCTCGACGGGCGACGATCCACGGGAGTTCGACCATGTCCACCACCGCGGCGGCGAGCCCGCGCGACGACGCGCGCGACCACGCCCGCCAGATGGCGATCATCATCGGCGCCGGCGCGGCCGTGCTCGCGATCTCCTTCGGGGTGCGCTCGGTGTTCGGCGGCGTGCTCGAGCCGATCTCCGCCCAGTACGGCTGGTCGCGCGAGGTGTTCTCGCTGTCGCTGGCGATCCAGAACCTGGTCTGGGGCGCCGCTCAGCCGCTGTTCGGCATGATCGCCGACAAGTACGGCGACCGCCGCGCGCTCTGGATCGGCTTCTTCTGCTACCTCGCGGGCATGATCCTCTGCGTTCTCGGCACGACGCCGCTGATGCAGCATCTGGGCGCCGGCGTGCTGGTCGGCGCGGGCGTCTCCGGCACCGCCTTCGGTCTCGTGCTCTCGGTCGTGGGCCGGAACGCCCGGCCCGAGAGGCGCAGCCAGGCGCTCGGCCTCGTCTCAGCCCTCGGCTCGACCGGACAGGTCGCGATGCCGATGCTGGCGGCCTTCCTGACCGGCGCCTATGGCTGGCAGACCATGCTTCTGGTCATGGCGGTCCTGATCGTGCCGATGGCGATCTTCATCCCCTTCCTGAAGACCCCGCCGGAGAAACTCTCCCCGAGTTCGCCCGCCGAGGACGCCGCCGCCGAGGCCGGCGTGCTCGAGATGCTGCGCCGCGCCTTCGGCTATTCGAGCTACAATCTGCTCACGCTCGGCTTCTTCGTCTGCGGCTTTCACGTGGCCTTCATCACGGTCCACTTCCCCGCCTTCGTCACCGAGGCCTGCGGCGATCCCGCGCTCGGCCTGCAGGCGATCGGCCTGGTCGGCTTCGCCAACATCTTCGGCAGCCTCGCCGCCGGTCATCTGGGCGCGCGTTTCCCGAAACCCTACGTTCTGTCGACGATCTATGCGCTGAGGGCGCTGGTGATCTTCCTGTTCATCAGCTTCCCGATCACGCCCACGACGGTGATCATCTTCGCGCTGGCCATCGGCCCGCTCTGGCTCTCGACCGTGCCGCTGACCTCCGGGATCGTCGCCGGCATGTTCGGTCCGAAATACATGGCGACGCTCTACGGCTTCGTGTTCTTCAGCCACCAGATCGGCAGCTTCCTGGGCGTCTGGTTGGGCGGCCGGCTCTACGACGTCTATGGCTCCTACGACATCGTCTGGTGGGCCGCGATCGCGCTTGGGATCCTGTCGGCGATCGTCCACCTGCCGGTGCGCGAGGCCGCCTATCCGGCGCCGCCGAAGCCGGCGGCGGCGTGACCCGAGGCGCGAAGCCTCCCTCCGGCGGCCCGAGCCGGACGCCGCCCGGCCAGCATCTGACCGACAAGTTCCCGGTCATGACCGCCGGATCGCCGCGGATTGCGCCCGCGGACGACTGGGATCTGACGCTCTCGGTCGAGGCGCCCGACGGGACGCTGACGGATCTCGCGCGCTGGGACTACGCCGCGATCCGCGCCCTGCCGCAGACCGAGATCCAGGTCGACATCCACTGCGTGACGCGCTGGTCGAAGCTCGACACCCTCTGGCGCGGCGTGACGATCGACGACCTGCTGCGCGCAGCGGGGGCGGAAGACCTTGTAGAGTCTGCGCCCCCCACCCCGTCCCTCCCCCTCGCCTACCTGCTCTCCCACTGCGAGGGCGACTTCACCGGCAACCTCTCGCTGAAGGACGCGCTCGGCGCCCGGGCCATGGTGGCGCTCGACTACGCCGGCGCCCCCCTCCCCGAGCCCCATGGCGGCCCCGCCCGCCTCCTCGCGCCCCATCTCTATTTCTGGAAGAGCGCCAAATGGCTCCGCCGCCTGATCCTGTCCCCCTATGACCGCAAGGGGTTTTGGGAAAAGCTCGGCTACCACAATCGCGGAGACCCCTGGGCCGAGCAGCGCTATCGCGGCCTCGACGATTTCGACCACCGCAAGACGCTGGATGTCGAACTCTCGAAAAAGATCCGCGACGAGCGCCTGAGGGCCAAGCGCGACGAAACAGGGGGCTGACGCGATGCATCTCGGACTGATCGGCGGCATCGGGCCCGCCGCCACCGATCTCTATTACCGGGGTCTGGTCTCGGCGCTGGCGGCGCGCGGCCGCCCGCTCGAGATGACGGTGGCCCATGCCGACGCGCCGACGCTGATCGCCAACATGACCGCCGGCGACCAGGCCACGCAGGCCGCCTTGTTCCGGGACCGCATCGCCCGGCTTGAGCGCGCGGGCGCCGAGAGCGCGGCCGTCACCTCGATCGCCGGCCATTTCTGCATCGACGCGCTGAAGCCGCTCTCGCCGCTCCCGCTGATCGACCTTCTCGACGCGGTCGCCGCCGCGCTGAAGGACCGAGGGCTCGCCCGCGTCGGCGTGCTGGGCACGATGGGCGCGATGTCGAGCGGCCTCTACGGCCGCCTCTCCCCGGTCGAAACGTTGGCCCCCGCGGGCGACGACCTTGGCGCGGTGCACGCGGCTTATGTCGCGATGGCGACGGCCGCAGCGGTGACGGACGCCCAACGCGACGCCTTCTTCGCCGCCGGCCGGCGGCTGGTCGCCGACCAGGGCGCCGAGGCGGTTCTGCTGGGCGGCACCGACCTGTTCCTCGCCTTCGACGGCCATGACCCGGGCTTCCCGATCGTCGACTGCGCCCGCATCCACATCGCCGCCCTCGCCCGCGCCGCGGCCGGAGACGCCCCATGAAGCTTTCGCGCATGATCACCGCCGTCGACGCCCATGCCGAGGGCGAGCCCGGGCGCGTCGTCACCGGCGGCCTGCCGCCGATCCCCGGCGCCAGCGTGTTCGAGAAGATGCGCTGGCTCTCCGAGCGCGGCGACGGCCTCCGCAAGCTGATGCTGCGCGAGCCCCGCGGCTACCCCGCGCTGTGCTGCAACGCCCTCGTCGAGCCCAGCCATCCGGAGGCCGACGCCGGCTTCGTCATCATGGAGCAGACCGAGTACCCGCCGATGTCGGGCAGCAACGCGATCTGCGTCACCACCGTTCTGCTCGAGACCGGGATCCTGCCGATGACCGAGCCCGTCACCGAGCTGACGCTCGAGGCGCCCGCCGGCCTGATCCGGGTTCGCGCCGACTGTGCGGACGGCAAGGTGACGCGCGTGACCTTCAAGAACGTCCCGGCCTTCGCGGTCCATCTCGACGCGACGCTGGAGCTGCGGGGCTTCGGGTCGGCCACCGTCGATATCGCCTGGGGCGGCATGTTCTACGTGATCGCCGACGCGGCTCAGTTCGGGATTGAGATCGCCCCCGAGCAAGGCGGCGCGATCGTCGAGATCTCCGAGCGCCTGCGCGCCGCCGCCGCCGAGCAACTGCCGGTCGCGCACCCGGACAATCCGCTGATCACGGGCCCGACGATCAGCCAGCTCACCGGCCCGCCGAGCCGGCCCGACGCCCGCGGCAAGAGCGCCGTCACCGTCTCCTCCGGCCCGCTCTCCGACAGGCCCGGCGCGCCCTCGGGCGGCGCGCTCGACCGCTCGCCCTGCGGCACCGGGACCTCCGCCAAGCTCGCCGTCCTCCACGCTAAGGGCCTGATCGGCGTCGGCGAGCCCTACGCCAACGAGGGCCCGCTCGGCACGCTGTTCCACGGCGAGATCGTCGAGACCACGACCGTCGGCCCCCACCCCGCCATCGTCCCGACCATTGGCGGCCAGGCCTGGATCACCGGGATCGCCCAATACGCCCTCGATCCGACCGACCCGTTCCCCGAAGGCTACCGGATCGGTGATCTCTGGGGCTGAAAGCCTCCAGGGGAAGGACGATCAAGCTCTAGGCCACGAGCACCGGATAGAGCGTCGCGACCAGCAGAGCCGCCATGATCCAGTTGAAGACGCGAAGCCGTGCGGGGCTGGTCAGGATCCGACGCAACTGCCCGCCCGCCAGCGCCCAAGAGGCGATCGAAGGCAGATTGACGGACGAAAACACCAAAGCGACGAGGGCGACGGCCTCGATGGAGCGTCCCGGCGCATATACCGTCACGGCCGTCAGCGCCATCGCCCAGGCCTTCGGGTTCACCCACTGGAACGCCGCCGCCTCCAGAAAACTCATCGGCCGCCCCGCCGCCTCCCGCCCGCCGAACGGCGCGGCGTTGGCGATCCGCCACGCGAGATAGAGCAGGAACGCGACGCTTACCGTCTTCAGGATCAGATGGACGGCCGGATAGCGTTCGAACACCTGGGCGAGGCCGACCCCCACCAAGAAGGCGAGCGCGGCGAAGCCGAGGCTCACCCCGAGCATATGCGGGATCGTCCGACGAAAGCCGAAATTCGCGCCCGACGCCATCAGCATCAGGTTGTTGGGACCTGGCGTAATCGAGGTTGCGAACGCGAAGCCGACGAGCGCGAGCATGAGATTGTCGAGAGGCGGAGCAGGGGTCACAGCGGGTCTCCAGGATTGCGAGCGGCGCGAACCACCGACGATGCAATCCTGAAGCGCGCCAGACGAAATGAGCTTGCCTTCTCACGCCCACAGGCTCAAAAATCACAACAAATGGCGAAGATTGACGCGATCGACGAAAAAATATTGCACGAGCTGTCGGGCGACGGTCGGATCTCAAATCTCGATCTCGCCGGCCGGGTCGGTCTCTCGCCGTCCGCTTGTCTGCGTCGCGTGCAGGAGCTGGAGCGTTCGGGCGTGATCCGAGGCTATCGCGCCGTTCTCGACCGCGCGACCCTCGGCGCCGGCTTCACCGCCTATATCGGCGTGGGACTCTCGGAGCACTCCAAATCCAGCCAGGAGGCTTTCGAGCGCGCCATATCCCGCGCGCCGGAGGTTCGCGAGTGCCACAACGTGACCGGAACGATCGAGTATCTGCTCCGCATCGAATGCGCCGATCTTCCAGCCTACAAGCGCTTCCACACCGACATCCTCGGCGCCACGCCGCAGGTGAGCTCGATCACCAGCTACATCGTCATGGCCTCGCCCAAGGACGAGCGTTCCTGAGCCGCCAGCCCGAGATTAGAACTCCACTTCCAGCTCGATGATCTCGTCCGGCTCTTCGAGCGCGGCCTTGGTCCATTCCTGCAGCAGCGGCCAGTCGAAGATCAGGTCGCAATAGGCCTGCAGCTCCGGCTCGAGCTCGACCCCATAGGTCCGGAACCGCGTGCAGACCGGCGCGAAAATCGCGTCCGCCATGGTGAGCCGCCCGAACAGATAGGGCCCGCCATAGGTCTCAAGGCACTCGCGCCAGATCTCTTTGATCCGCTCGACGTCGGGCCTCGCGCCGGAGAACATCTTGAAGTTCTTATGCCGCGCCTTGAGGTTCATCGGCAGGGCGGAGCGCAGATTGTAGAAACCCGAGTGCATCTCCCCGCAGATCGCCCGGCAATGCTGCCGTCGCGCCGTTTTCACGGGGATGAATTGCGCCTCGGGCTTCAGCTCGTCGAGATAGGCCGCGATCGCCAGAGTGTCCCAGACCGTGACGTCCCCATGCGTCAGGCGCGGCACCCGCACTGACGGCGAGAGCAGCAGCAGCTCCTGCCGCGCCGCCGCGTCGTCGAGCTCGACCATCTGTTCATCGAAATCGAGGCCCGCCATTTTGCAGAGCAGCCAGGCCCGCAGCGACCAGGAGGAATAGTTTTTCGAGGACAGCGTTAGCGTCGCACGGGGCATGGCGGACGGGCCTCTTCTTAAAAAAGTTACTGCGCCAGCGTATCCTCTCGCATTGCAGCAATGTGTGCACTAGCCTTTTCAGCGCATGCACGCATTCAGGGGTGGCGCGCGCGTTCTAACGGGATGGTCCGGTCTGACGCCGCGCCTTGAGGGCGGAAGGTTCGGCGAAATGCTCTACCGCGCGTATCAGTTCCAGGACGATCTGGTGGCGCCGCTGCGCTACATGGCGAAGATCGCGCAGTCGATGCCCACCTTCGATCCGTTCGGCGTGGGCGACGCCGTGACCGGTCGAACCCGCGCTTTTCTCGAGATGCTGTCCCGTTTCGAGCTAAGCCACGAGCGCCCGGACTTCGGCGTCGAGACGGTCCGCGTCGGCAATCGCGACGTGCAGGTGACCGAGGAGGTGGCGCTCTCGCTGCCCTTCGGCAACCTCCTGCGCTTCGCGAAGGACGTCGACACGGTCCAACCGAAGGTGATGGTCATCGCCCCCCTGTCGGGCCACTTCTCGACGCTCCTCCGCGGCACGGTCGAGACCCTGCTGACGGACCACGACGTCTACATCACCGACTGGATCAACGCGCGCGACGTGCCGCTGTCCGACGGCCGTTTCGGCGTCGAGGATTACATCGCCTACCTGATCCGGTTCCTCGAGGAGATCGGCCCGGGCGCCCACATTCTCGCGGTCTGCCAGCCTTGCGTCCAAGGGCTGGCCGCAGTGGCCGTGATGTCCGAGGACGAGCATCCCTGCACCCCGCTCTCGATGACGCTGATGGCGGGCCCGATCGACGTGCGGGAAAGCCCGACGGAGGTGAACGAGTTCGCCGTCGCCAAATCGCTCCGCTGGTTCGAGACCCAGGTGCTGGCGACCGTGCCGGGGCGCTATCCGGGTGCGGGACGCAGCGTCTATCCCGGCTTCGTCCAGCTGACCGCCTTCATGGCGATGAACATGGACCGCCATCGCAAGGCCCATCAGAGTCTCTACGACCATCTGGCCGCCGGCCGACATGACGAGGCGCAGCGCATCAAGGAATTCTATGACGAATATTTCGCCGTCCTGGACCTGACCGAAGAGTTCTATCTCGAGACGCTCGAGCGGATCTTCCAGAACGCGGAACTCGCGACCGGCGCGTTCCAGTTCCAGGGCCGCCGGGTGAAGCCGGAGACCATCCGCAAGACCTTTCTGCTGACCGTCGAGGGCGGCCGCGACGACATCTGCGGAATGGGTCAGACGGCCGCCGCCCACACCCTCTGCAGTTCGTTGCGCCCGCATCTGAAGCGCCATCACCTTCAGCCGAATGTCGGCCACTACGGCGTGTTCAACGGCAAGCGCTGGAAAAACGAGATCTACCCGGTGGTGCGCAACGCCATCCTGTCGATGGAGCATTGACCTCTTAGAACTCTCCAAACCGTAAGAGCAACAGCGCGCGCATTGTACATCATGTGCCGTCGATATCGATTATGGTTCAAATTTAGACGCGCACCTGTTGCAGCTTACCCGATAATATGGATATCTGGACAACAAGCCGAAATCTGGTAGCCGATGCGCTATTAGACACAAGACAAAAACGAGACCCCGGATGGCGAATAAATTTCAGAATTTTATCTGCTACCCATTCAAGCACATCGACCGCGCGCGCAACTTGCGGAACCACATACAAAAAACGCAACCAAATTGGGTTGACTGGATCGAGGTTATCGATGACGACGATTGGGAGGAAATGGCCAAAACCAAGTTAAAGTACTGCAGCACAATCTATATCGTTTGGTGCGAATGCGCTTCAAAGTCGAAATCGATCAAAAAAGAACTGAATTGGGCGCGCGAATACGAGTCAGCACTTAAGCACGCGAAGAGATACATTTATGTCCCACTAGGGCGTTATCCATGCCCCGCCAGCAACGAAATACTAAACATCAATATTTAAGGACCGCTCGATCGCATATTTGATCGACAAATACTAAGGCCCTGAGGCGACAGTTCTTGATACACTTACTACGCCCTCGTCCGCCTCATCGTCGTCGAACAGCTGCAGCCGCTCCAGCGACGACGGCGCCCGCCGCCACGGATAGCCGTTGCGCGCCAGCCGCTCGCCTTCGTCGAACAGCCGCTTCAGATAGTCGGGATCGAACTCGTCCCCGCCGGGCGCGGTGAACGCCTTCGGCACGGCGGCGAGCCGGTAATTGATCCGCTCCCGCTCCGACAGGAAATAGAGCCGCGACTGGTCGCCCCGGGACTGCGAGCGGATCAGCTCGCTGATCGTGGTGGCGAGCACGCCGCCGAGCGACTCCTGCGTCGGCTCGTATGGCGCGCGCAGCTTGTTGTTTTGGATGACCCAGAGATTGGGGATGGTCTCGCCGAACTTCGCCAGCCGCATCTCCTCGGTGAGCGTCGGCACCGCCAGAATGACCGAGTTCATCACCCCGCCATCGACATGCATCTCTTGATAGACCCGTCCATCGAGTTCGACGTCGATGAACACCGGCGGCGTCAACCCGGGCACCGAGGCCGAAGCCAGCAACACGTCCCGGAACAGCTGCAGGCGTTCAGGCCGATCCGAGATCGCGATCTCTCCCATGTTCCAGGTGATCGGCCGGCGCGCGTCCAGATTGGTGGTGCCGACGAACAGCCGCCGCCCCTTGCGATGCTCGACCGCGATCGCGTCGAGCAGCGCTTCGTCCACATACTCCTCGATCAACCGCCTGAGCGGCGCGGTGTCGCCGAGCGCGATGGCGCCGCCGATCACGCCGAAGAACTCGACCTGAACGATATCGTCTCGGCCGCGCAGACGCAGAAACATCTCGCGCAGCCGCGCGTCGTGGTCCGGGCCCAAAAACGCGAAGGGCGCCATCAGCGCGCCGATGCTGACCCCGGTGACGATCTCGAACTCGGGCCGGTCGCCATAGGCGCTCCAGCCATTGAGCACGCCCGCGCCGAACGCGCCGTCCGGCCCCCCGCCGCTCAACAGCAGCAGGTGCGCCTGCGCGGGCGCCGCGTCGACCCGACGGCTCTCGAGCAGCGGGGCCCGGTTCTCGCGCCAGGCGACCAGGTCGAAAGCGTGCTCGGGCAACGGCTTGTCGCCATAGAAGCGCGCGAAAGGAAAGTCTGGAACCCGCGCTTTGAAGTAGTCGTCGGGCGGCGCCGGCGTCCGCGTGATCGAGGCGCATCCAACAAGCGCCCACGCCGCCAACACCGTGAGAACACCGGCCCTGACCCCGGCTTTCGCGCCCCGCGTGGACGCGCCCAACACGTCCTTCGCCATCGCCGCCATCCCTCGCCAACATCGCCGACCAGCGTCGCGCAGGCGCCGGCGGATGACGAATCAAATCGTCGTTTCCTTGCAGAGCGATGAAGGACGCGCAATCGGCTTTGACAGACGCGCCGGCCTGGACTAACGGAGAGCCTCCAGGCCCCGCGGGGCCCCGTCGGTCGGCGAAGACTCGCTCACCGGCGCTTTTTGTTTTGCGCCCCTGCGGTGTGAGGCCTCGCTGCGCCTCTTCGCCGGTTGGGGATGAGCGAGCCTGTGCTTAGGTGGGGCCTATCTCCATCCGAGCGCAGCAAGGTGACCGATGTTCGAAGCCCTATCCGAACGCCTCTCCGGCGTCTTCGACAAGCTGACCCGCGCCGGCGCCCTCACCGAGGCGGACGTGCAGGCCGCGATGCGCGAGGTGCGCACCGCCCTGCTCGAGGCCGATGTGGCGCTGCCCGTGGTCCGCGACTTCGTCGGCCGGGTGAAGTCTGAGGCCGTCGGCGCCAAGGTTCTGAAATCCGTCACGCCCGGCCAGATGGTCGTGAAGATCGTCCATGACGAGCTGATCAAGACCCTGGCCGGCGAGCGCGAGACCGAGAGCGGGCTCCGCATCGACAGCCCCCCGGCGCCGGTGATGATGGTCGGCCTGCAGGGCTCGGGAAAGACCACCACCACCGCCAAGCTCGCGAAGCGCCTGAAGGAGCGCTACAACAAAAAGGTCCTGATGGCCTCGCTCGACACCAGCCGCCCCGCGGCGATGGAGCAGCTCGCCATCCTCGGGACCCAGGTCGGCGTCGACACTCTGCCGATCGTGGCGGGCCAGACCCCGGTCGAGATCGCCAAGCGCGCCAAGCAGCAAGCCTCCCTCGGCGGCTACGACGTCTATCTGCTCGACACCGCGGGCCGGATGCACGTCAACGAGGAGCTGATGCAGGAGGTCGAGTCGGTCCGCGACGTCGCGAAGCCGCACGAGACCCTGTTGGTCGTCGACAGCCTGACCGGCCAGGACGCCGTCAACGTCGCCAAGAACTTCAACGAGCGCCTGTCTGTCACCGGCGTGGTCCTGACCCGGATGGACGGCGACGGCCGCGGCGGCGCGGCGCTCTCGATGCGCGCGGTGACCGGCAAGCCGATCAAGTTCGTCGGCGTCGGCGAGCGGGCGGAGGCGCTCGAGGAGTTCCACCCCGAGCGCGTCGCCGGCCGCATCCTCGGCATGGGCGACATCGTCAGCCTGGTCGAGAAGGCCGCCGAGACGATGGAGCGCGAGGCGGCGGAGCGCCAGGCCAAGCGCATGATGCAGGGTCGCTTCGACATGAACGACCTGAAGACCCAGCTCGAACAGATGCAGCAGCTGGGCGGCATGTCGGGCGTCATGGCGATGATGCCGGGCATGGGCAAGCTTCAGAAGCAGATGGAATCGGCCGGCATGGACGACCGTGTGATCAAGCGCCAGGTCGCGATCATCCAGTCCATGACCAAGGAGGAGCGCCGCAAGCCCGATCTGCTTCAGGCCAGCCGCAAGAAGCGCATCGCAGCCGGCTCCGGGCTCGAGGTCCAGGACGTCAACAAGCTCATCAAGATGCATCGCCAGATGCAGGACATGATGAAGAAGGTCGGCAAGATGGGCAAAAAGGGCCTCGCCCGCGGCCTCGCCGGCATGATGGGCGGCATGGGCGGCGGCATGCCCCCGGGCATGGGCGGCGCGCCGGGACTGCCGGGAGGAATGCCGGGGGGAATGCCGGGCGGTGCGCCAGGTGGTGCGCCAGGCGGCGCGCCGGGCGGCCTGCCCGGTCTCGGCGGGCCCACGCCTCCGGGCTTGCCTGGTTTGGGCGGTCCGGGCGGTGCGCCCCTGCCCCCTGGCTTTCCCGGCGCCGGCAAGAAAAAATGAGGATACCCGTCGTCGAGACCGAGAGGCTGATCCTGCGCGCGCCGACGAACGACGATTTCGCCGTTCATCGTCGCACGCTAATGTCCGACCGCGCCCGCTTTGTTGGGGGACCGTACGATCTCTCCGGCGCCTGGCGAGACTTCTGTTTCGACGCGGCCGGCTGGGTCCTGAGCGGCATCGGGCTCTGGGCGATCGAAGAACGCGAGACGGGCCTCTTTTGCGGGACGGTCGGACCGAACCGACCGCCCTTCTATCCCGAGATCGAGTTTGGCTGGATCCTTTCGGAAGAGGCGGAGGGACGCGGCATCGCCTATGAGGCCGCCCACGCCGCGCGCGACTACTGCTATCGGAACCTAGGATTGATGGGGCTCGTGAGTCACATCGATCACGGCAACGAGCGGTCCAAGAGACTGGCGACCCGCCTGGGCGCGCGTCTCGACGCCGACGCGCCCAGGCCCGAGGGCGCGCCCGACAGTTTTGCGATCTACCGACATCCCTCGCCGCAAGAACTGGGGATCGCCGCATGACGCCGATTCCGCACCTGGAGACCGAGCGCCTGATCCTGCGCGCCCCGGGGCCGGAGGACGTCGAGCCCTACGCCGCCTTCTACGCCTCGGAGCAGGCCGACTGGCTCGGCGGACGGCTGACGCGGGACGAGGCCTGGACGAAGCTCGCCGCCATGATCGGCCACTGGCGCCTTCGCGGCTTCGGCCGCTGGGTCGTCGCGCGCAAATCCGACGGCGCCTATTGCGGCCATTGCGGCCTGCATTTCCCCGAGGGGTGGCCCGAGCCCGAACTCGCCTGGAGCGTCACCGCCACCGCCCAGGGCCAAGGGATCGCCTTCGAAGCCGCCTCCGCCGCCCGCGCCTTCGCCTACGAGACCGCCGGCTGGACCACCGCGATCAGCCTCGTCGCCGCCGACAATGGCCGTTCGGCCGCTTTGGCGGAGCGCCTGGGCGCCGTCTTCGAGCGCGAGATCGACTTCAAGGGCCATGCGGGCGTCCGCGTCTACCGCCATCCGAGCCCCGCCGAACTACGGAGGGCCGCGGCGTGAGCGCGACCACGACCATCCCCACGCTTGAAACCGAGCGCCTGATTCTGCGCGCGCCCTCGCTCGCAGACCTTCCGGCCCTCGTCGCGTTCTTCGCCGGGCCCCGCTCGCATTTCGTGGGCGGACCGCTGACCGAGGAGCTGGTCTGGCGCACCCTGGCCGGCGAACTCGGGCACTGGAGCCTGCGTGGCTACGGCCGCTGGGCGGTCGAGGACCGCGCGACCGGCGCATACTGCGGCCTTGTGGGTCTCTGGAACCCGGGCGGCTGGCCGGAGCCCGAGATCGGTTGGCAGATGGTCGACGCCGCCGAGGGTCGCGGGATCGCGCACGAGGCGGCGCTAGCGACCCGCCGCTACGCCTACGAAACTCTGAACTGGTCGACAGTGATCAGCCTGATCGCGGTCGACAATGCGCGCTCCCGCGCGCTCGCGGAACGTCTCGGGGCGAAGGATGACGGAGCGTTCACCCATGACCGCTTCGGCTCGATGCGCATCTGGCGCCATCCGAGCCCCGACCAGCTGCGGAGGGCCGTGGCGTGAGCGCCTCCGTGGTCATCCCCCAACTAGAGACCGCGCGCCTCAAGCTCCGCGCCATGCGGTTCGCGGACTTTGAGAGGTTCGCGACGCATCTGCTGGGCGCGCGCGCCAGATTCGTCGGCGGCCCCGACACCCGCCGCCAGGCTTGGCGCGACGTCGCCGCGGACGCCGGCGCCGTTCTCGATCCCGACGCCGCCGTCCCGACCCCGGGGGATCTCGCTTACCGCCACCCCACGCCGGAGGCCGCATGACCGACCCATTCGATCCGATGGCCGAACTCGAAAAGCGCCGCGCCAGCATCGACAATCTGGACGCGATCCTGATCCACACGCTGGCCGAGCGCTTCAAGCAGACCAAGGCCGTCGGCGCGCTGAAGGCCGCCCACGACCTGCCGCCCTCGGATCCCGCTCGAGAGGAGCGTCAGGCCGCCCGGCTCCGCCAGCTCGCCGAGACCGCCGATCTCGACCCCGATTTCGCCGAGAAGGTCCTGGCCTTCATCATCCAGGAAGTCATCAAGCATCACGAAGCCGCCCGCGGCTGACCTGAACAACCAACGGAGACAACAGCTTATGTCGATCAAGATCCGGCTCGCCCGCGGCGGGTCCAAGAAGCGCCCGTTCTACTCCATCGTCGCCGCCGACAGCCGCATGCCGCGCGACGGCCGCTTCATCGAGAAGCTCGGCACTTACAACCCGCAGCTGCCGAAGGATCACGAGAAGCGCATCGTGATGGACATCGAGAAGATCAAGGAGTGGCTCGCGAAAGGCGCTCAGCCGACCGACCGGGTCTCGCGCTGGCTCGAAGCCGCCGACGTGCTGCCGAAGAAGAATCGCGCCAACATGAAGAAGGCGGAGCCGGGCCAGAAGGCGAAGGAGCGCGCCGAGGAAAAGGCCCAGAAGGCCGCGGACGCCGCCGAAGCGGCGAAGGCCGCCGCCGAGGCCCCGGCCGAAGAAGCGCCGACCGAGGAAGCCGCGGCCGAGTAATCGCGGGATCGGCCCATGCGCCCCGAGCACGATCGCCCATCGACCGCGCGCCCGACCGAAGATCGGGCGGCGCGCGCGGTGCCGGCCGCGTTCGCGGACGACTTCGTGCGCGACCTCGATCGGCTGTTCGCCTGGCGTCGCGACGTGCGCGCCTTTCGCCCCGACCCGCCGCCCGAAGCCCTGTTGACCGAAAGCCTGGCCGCGATGCGTCTCGCCCCTTCGGTGGGATTGTCAGAACCTTGGCGGCTGCTCCGAATTGAGAGCGACGGCGCTCGCGCGGCCTGTCTGGCCAATTTCGAAGCGGCCAATCAGGCGGCCCTGGCCGGCTATCGCGGCGAGCAGGCGCAGCTCTACGCGACGCTCAAGCTCTCGGGGATGCGCGAGGCCCCCATCCAGCTGGCGGTGTTCTGCGACGACGCCACGGCGAAGGGCTCGAAGCTGGGCGCCCGCTCGATGCCCGAGACCCGCGCCTACTCCGTGGTCGGCGCGATCACGCTGTTCTGGCTCGCCCTGCGCGCTCGGGGTCTGGGCCTCGGCTGGGTGTCGATCCTCGACCCGGAGCGCGTGAGCCGAGACCTCGCCGTCCCGCAGGGCTGGACCTTCGTCGCCTATTTGTGCGTCGGATGGGCGCAAGAGGCGTCCGAAAGCCCCGAACTCGAGCGCCAGGGGTGGGAGCGCCGCGCCGACCGGTTGGAGATCGAGACGCGATGAGCGGAGCCGAGAGATGAGCGCAAGCCGGGATCGCGTTTGCCTCGGCGCCGTCGCCGGCGCCTTTGGCGTGCGCGGCGACGTCCGCCTGAAGCCGTTCACCGCGGATCCGGAGGCGATCGCCGCCTATGGCCCGCTCGAGACCGAGGACGGCGCGCGCCGTTTCGAGATCCGCCTGACCGGCGCGGTGAAGGGCGGCGTCTCCGCGCGCCTGTCGGGGGTGGGCTCCCGCGAGGCCGCCGAGGCGCTGCGCGGAACCCGTCTCTACGCCCCGCGCGACGCGCTGCCGCCGCCCGAGGACGAGGACGAGTTCTACCAGACCGACCTGTTGAACCTCGCCGTCGTCGATCTCTCCGGCGCGCCGCTGGGGACCGTGCGGGCGGTGCAGAACTACGGCGCGGGAGACATGCTGGAGATCGCGCCGAGCGAGGGCGGCAAGACCGTGCTCCTGCCCTTCACGCGAGAATACGCCCCCCACATCGACCTCGCCGCCGGCGAGATCGTCGTCGACCCGCCGGAGGGTCTGTTCGGCGATGCGGCGGAGGAGCCGCCGACGGACGATCCGCCGGACGTCGACCGGTCGGAGGGGGAGGCCCGATGACCGCGCCCGCTCCCGGCGTCACGCATCGAGACGCGCTGCGGCGCACGACCCGCCCCTCTCCCCTCCCGGGATCCGCGGAGGGGAGGCGCGCCGCCCCGAACGGCGCGCAATGCGATCCAAACGATCCCGGGCCGGTTTCCGGGACGGCTGAGCGCGACGCCGAACAGGGCGCTCGGCCTCGGCTACGCGTCCCCCTCCCCGCATGCGGGGAGGGGTCAGGGGTGGGGTCTCCGCAGACAAGCGCGTCGGTCGCGCCCCGCCCGTCGAGCTCCGCACAATGACCGACGCCGCGCCGAACCCCTGGTCCGCGACGGTCCTCACCCTGTTCCCGGACATGTTCCCCGGCCCCCTCGGCTTTTCGCTGATCGGACGCGCCCTGGAGCAGCGGCTCTGGGCGCTCAAAACGCTCGACTTTCGCGAATTCGCACGCGATAAGCACCGCTCCGTCGACGACACCCCCGCCGGCGGAGGCCCAGGTCTGGTGATGCGCGCCGACATTGCGGCGGCGGCGATCGACGCGGCGCGGGAGGAAGCTCCCGCCGGCGCGCCGGTCATTTATCTGTCGCCGCGCGGACGCGTCTTCACCCAGAAGCGGGCGCGCGCCTTGGCCGACGGCCCGGGCGCGGTCTTGCTCTGCGGCCGGTTCGAGGGGATCGACGCCCGGGTCCTGGAGGCTCGGGACGTCGAGGAGATCTCGGTCGGGGACGCCGTTCTGACGGGCGGCGAGATCCCGGCCATGGCGTTGCTCGACGCCGTCGTCCGCCTGCTGCCCGGCGTGGTGGGCGACCCGGCGTCGTTGGAGGAAGAGAGTTTCGCGCGCGGGCTTCTCGAGCACCCGCACTACACGCGACCTGCGGTCTGGGAGGGCCGCGCCATCCCGGAGGTTTTGCTGTCCGGGAACCACGCGGCGATCGACGCGTGGCGGCGCGCCCAGGCCGAAGCTGTGACGAAACAACGGCGTCCCGACCTCTGGCGCGCGCATCAGGCGACGCAGGCTCGGCCGGAGCAATCGGACGCGGAGACAGAACCAGGAGACGGGTCATGAACCTGCTGCAGCAACTCGAGGCCGAGCACGCGGCCGAACTCGCGTCGAAAAAATCGTCCGCCATCCCCGACTTCAGTGCGGGCGACACCATCCGCGTCGCGGTCCGGATTCAGGAAGGCGACAAGAGCCGGATCCAGAATTTCGAGGGCGTCTGCATCGGCCGCGCCGGCGGCGGGGTGAACGCCAACTTCACGGTCCGCAAGATCAGCTTCGGCGAAGGCGTGGAGCGCGTGTTCCCGCTGTTCTCGCCGGTCGTGGAGAGCATCACGGTCGTCCGCCGTGGCCGGGTCCGCCGCGCCAAGCTCTACTACCTGCGCGACCGCCGCGGGAAGTCCGCGCGGATCGTCGAGGACTCGAACTACAAGCCGAAAAAAGAAGCGCGGCCAGAGACTTGATCCGTTTCAATATGCGCGCCTGAAGACGGCCGACTTTCAGTTAAGTCCTACGTAACGACGAACGCGCGACAACATCCGCGTTCGTCAATATGCCGCACCTAGAACCAACAAGACGCTCTCAGCTTGCGAAATTGTCGCAGACGCGTCGTGTGAGAGCTTCAAATTTTTTTAGATTTTTTCGCGAAATCTGCTCGCAAGCGAAATCGTGGAGCGAGCAACATGCGCAATCTCATCACGCAGTGGCTGTCCGCCAGTAAGAATCTCAGTGAGTCTACGGCCGTTTTGACGGCGCTGGACAAGGTGCAAGCGATCATCTCGTTCGAACTCGACGGGACGATCGTGGACGCAAACCAGAACTTCCTCGATGCGCTCGGCTATGCGCGCGAAGAGATTGTGGGCAAGCATCACCGGATGTTCGTCGAGCCGGGCGAGGCGGCGCAGCCCGCCTATGTCGAGTTTTGGAAGAAGCTCGGTCATGGCGAGTATCACAAAGGCGAATACAAAAGAATAACAAAAGACGGCCGCGAAGTCTGGATCGAAGCCTCCTATAATCCCGTACTAGATGCAGACGGACGGCCGATCAGAATCGTGAAGTTCGCAATCGACGTGACCGAGGCCAAGCTGAAAAGCGCAAACGCCGTCGGTCAACTCGAAGCGATCTCCCGCTCTCAGGCCGTGATCGAATTCACCGTCGACGGCGTCATCCAACATGCCAACCAGAACTTCCTAGACGCGACGGGTTACTCACTCGGCGAAGTTAAGGGACGGCACCATCGGATGTTCGTGGAACCTGAATACGCCGATAGCGCAGAATACGCGGCGTTCTGGCGTGACCTAAAGAATGGCGAATTCAGCTCCGCCGAGTACAAGCGCTTCGGCAAGGGCGGCCGCGAGATCTGGATCCAGGCCTCCTACAACCCGATCCTCGACGCTGACGGCCGACCCTTCAAAGTCGTGAAATACGCCACCGACATCACTGGGCGAAAGCAGGCGGTGGCGGAGATCGGCGACAACCTGATGAGGTTCGCGGACGGCGACCTCGAAGCCAGCATCTCCGCCGACATCGACGCAGAGTTCTATCCACTGCGCGACGCTTTCAACGGCGCCGTCGAGCGTTTGCGGCGCTTGGTGCGCGACATCAAGAGCGCGACCGTGGTGCTGGGCGAGGCTTCCGAGGCGATCACGACCGGAGCGAAAAGCCTGTCGTCGCGCTCCGAGGGCCAAGCCTCCTCGCTACAGGAGACCGCGGCCACCATGGAGGAGATGTCGGCCAGCATCCGCGCCAACGCCGAAAACGCCGGGCGCGCCGACACCGCCGCGAACGAGGCGTCGAGCCGCGCCAAGCGGGGCGGGGAGGTCGTGAACGAAGCGATCGAGGCCATGGGCCGCATCGAGGGCAGTTCCGCCAAGATCGCCGACATCATCAGCGTGATCGAAAGCATCGCCTTCCAGACCAACCTGCTCGCGCTGAACGCGGCGGTCGAAGCGGCGCGGGCGGGCGACGCGGGCAAGGGCTTCGCTGTGGTGGCCAGCGAGGTTCGGACTCTGGCGCAGCGCTCCTCGGAGGCGGCCAAGGACATCACGCAGCTGATCCAAAGCAGTACGTCCCAGGTCTCCGAAGGCGCCGAATTGGTGCGGCGCACCGGCGGGTCGCTCGACGAGATCGGCCAATCGATCAAATCGGTGGTGACGAATGTCAGCGAGATCGCCTCGGCGAGCCGGCAGCAAGCGTCCGGCGTTGAGGAGATCAGCGGCGCGATCTCGAACCTCGACAGCGTCACCCAGGAAAACGCGGCGCTATCGGAGGCCAGCGTCTCGGACGCCGACAGGCTGATGCGACAGGCGCAGCGCCTACAGTCTCTGGTTTCGGTGTTCCGGCTCACCAAGGCTGAGGCGGTCGCCGACCGGGCCTGGACCGAGACCGCTGAAAGCGTCGCCGGCGCCCCCGCGGCGGTTCAGCCCCAGCCCGCACGCGCGGCCGGCGGCGCGTGGTCCGAGTTCTGACGCCGCACGCCCAGGCGGCGAGCGCCGCCAGGGACGCTCACGCAGGCGTGCTTGACCTCGGAGCGCTTAACCCCATTCGTCAACGCCACGGCATGGCCGGCGCACGCCGGTGCCGGGGTGGGGATTGGGAGGGTTTGCGCAATGAAGCGTCAGAGGCTCGCGGCCGCGATCACGGCGGTCGTCTGTTTTGCGGCGGCCTTGTTGGACCCGATCGGGGCCGCGGCCGAGACCTGCGGCGCAACCGACGCGCCCTGCGTGATCACCGTAGCCGGCGAGAGCGGTGTGTACAATGTCGAGACCCCGCCGCGGTCCGACGACGCGCCGATCCCGGCCCTGGTGTTCCTCCATGGCTGGGGCGGCAGCGGCGAGGGCCAGATGCGGAGCCGAGCTCTGGTCGAGAGCGTCACGGCCCGCGGCTACGCCTTCATCGCCCCGACCGGACAACCGCGCGGCGAGGGCCGAAACGGCGCGCGATGGAACGCGTTTGGGACCCAGGCGCTGCGCGACGACGTCGCCTTTCTGCGCGCGGTCGCTCAGGACGCGGCCGAGCGCTTCAACCTTGATCGCGACCGCATCCTGCTGGGCGGCTTCTCCGGCGGCGGCATGATGACTTGGCGCGTCGCCTGCGATGCGCCGGACGACTTCGCCGCCTACGCGCCGGTCGCGGGGCTTCTGTGGCGCCCCTTGCCCGACGCTTGCGCCGGGCCGATCCGCCTCCTGCACACCCATGGCTGGTCCGACCCCGTGGTGCCGATCGAGGGCCGCTCGGTCGCCGGCGGCCGCATCACCCAAGGCGATCTGTTCGAGGGCCTCGACCTGCTCCGCCGCGCCAACGGGTGCGTGAAGGACGACCCCGACGCCTATGCCGAGGACGGCCCGTTCTGGCGCCGCGTCTGGACCGCCTGCGCGCCAGGCTCCGCGCTCGAGATGGCGCTCCACAAAGGCGGCCACACCACGCCCCGCGGCTGGAGCGCCATGGCGCTCGACTGGTTCGAAGGCCAGCTCGGCGCGACCACCGCCGAGCGCGTCGGCGGACGCGACTGAGGAGCCATCGTCAGGAGGACCCGTCGTCAGGCGGCGCCATGCGCCCCAGGGCTCAACGAGCCAGAGCGCCGGCGGCGGTCTCAGCGCACCGCCGCAAACGCGCTTCGCTCGACCGCGGTCACCACATTCTCAGGCGACGGCGTGAAATCAGCCCGCAACCGCTGCAGGTACCGCGCGCGCATCGGCGCGCAGAGGCGTCGGGCCGTGGCGGCGACGGTCTCCGTCGCGCCGTCCTCGGCGATCGACAGGCTCGCGAGACAATAGACGTAGTCCTTGCCCGCCTGCGTCGTCGCGGCGCTACCAGCGACGCTCGGCGACGGCGTCGCGGCGATCGCGGCGGCGAAGCCGAGCGGAAGAACTCCAAACCCTTTCATGGCCGTCACCTCCCTCACTTGGCGAGTCCCTCACTTGGCGAGCGCCGTCTCCGCCTCGGCGGCGAGATCCTGCAGCGCTGCGACGGCGACCCGCTCGCCGGCGATCGAGGACGCCTCCGCCGCCCGCAGCATGGCGACGAAGGGCGCGAGCGCGGTCCGACCCGGCGTCTGGGCGTCCGCGACCAGCCTCACGGTCTCCGAAAACACCGCATAGTCGAAAAGGCCGCTCTCCTGCAGCGCCGTGAGCGCCAGCATCTTCTCAAGAAGACGTCTCATGGCCGCCGACACGCAGTCCCGCCGTTCAAGCAACTGCGCGCTCGTCAGGTCGCCGATATTGCCGGGAACCGCGTAGAGCCGGCAGTCCCCGACGCGCTCTTTCGCCGCGAGGATCGCCTCCAACGCTTGGATGTTGGGGTCCGGCGCTCTCGCCGCGGCGACGATCGCGGGCGTCTCTGCGATCACCGCGGCGGCGGCCGCTTCGGCCTCCGCCGCTTCAGCCGTCGGATCGTCCTTGGCGCAAGCAATCGTGGCCGGCGCCATGATCGCGAGCGCAAACAGGGCCGCCTGCCGCCGCGCGCGCCGCCTCACGGCGCCGCCTGTACGATTTCGCGCACGGTGTCGCCGCGCCGCATCAACTGGTTGTGAGTCGTATCAGGCAGCGACACCAGCTCAACCTCGCGCCCCGCCGCCTTGAGCAGATCCGCATACGCCTGCGCCAATGGCATCGGCGTGCTGTCGTCCTCCGGCCCCGTGATCACCACATACCTGGCCGCCGGATCCGTGGAGGCCACGACCGCATGGGGGGACAACGACCTCGGCCACGTGCTGTTGGTGCGATACTCCCGTCGCCAGCGCGGCACGTCGCCCGGCGTGCCCACGAACACATAGGCGTCCGCCAGGCCGCGCTTCTCCCCCGCGATCACGCCGGCGATCGCGGCGCCACCGGAATGGCCGACCACGGTGATCCTGGCCGCCGGCGCTTTGGACCGGACGAACGCCAGAAACTCCGCCGATTGATC
Organism: Pseudomonadota bacterium; assembly: GCA_039819865.1. Lineage (GTDB taxonomy): Bacteria > Pseudomonadota > Alphaproteobacteria > Rhodobacterales > Rhodobacteraceae > JBCBRF01. Next base: position 53,191 of record JBCBRF010000003.1, read on the forward strand.
CACCACCCGCCGCGGGTACATATCGCGCTTCAATCGCGCGCCCGAGCTCTTGGCCCCCGCTTTATCGGAGAAGCCCTGCCGCGCCGGCGTGACGATCGCGAAATCGTCCAGCCCTGCGGCGGTCATCCGCGCCGCATAGCTCTCCGCGACGGCGTAAATGTAGTCGATCTTCCCGCCGCCGCGCGACACGTCGCCATGCATCAGCACGAAGACCTTCGACGGGGGCGGTTGCGACCGGAGCGTCTTCGGTCCGAACTCGCGATAGACGGAGCAGCCCGACGCCGTGGTCGCGATTTTTGCGGAGGGGGCTGGACAATCTCCAAGGCTCGCCGCCGCGCTCGGGACGGACGCGCCGCCGGCGCCTTTGGTGGTTTGGCATCCCGCAAGCCCAATCGAGCCCGCCGCCAAACACGCAAACAAGATTCGAAAACGCATAAGCTCCCCCTGCTTCGAAGCGTTTCGAAAATACGCCGAGTCGGCGGCGCGAGGAAGCGTCAGAAAGACCGCGCCGCTTGCGGTCGGGCGCCGCTTAGGTATTGAAACGATCTGACCGACACTGCTGCCGAGGACTGGACCGATGACCGGGCCGAAAACGCTCTACGACAAGATCTGGGACGCCCACGTCGTGCACGAGGCCGAGGACGGCACCTGCCTCCTCTACATCGACCGCCACCTGGTCCACGAGGTCACCAGCCCGCAGGCCTTCGAGGGTCTGCGCATGACCGGCCGCCAGGTCCGCCGGCCCGAGGCGACCATCGCCGTCCCCGACCATAACGTGCCGACCACCGAGGATCGCCTGCACGAGATCAAGGACGAGCAGTCCCGCATCCAGGTCGAGGCGCTGCGCAAGAACGCCGCCGATTTCGGCGTCGAGATGTTCGACGTCGACGACGTCCGCCAGGGCATCGTGCACATCATCGGCCCCGAGCAGGGCCTGACCCTGCCCGGCATGACGATCGTCTGCGGCGACAGCCATACGGCGACCCACGGCGCCTTCGGCGCGCTGGCCCACGGCATCGGCACCTCCGAGGTCGAGCACGTCCTCGCGACCCAGACGCTGATCCAGAAAAAGTCGAAGAACATGAAGGTCGAGGTGACGGGCGAGTTGCCGGTCGGCGTCACCGCGAAGGACATCACCCTCTCGATCATCGGCCGCACCGGGACCGGCGGCGGCACCGGCCACGTCATCGAGTATTGCGGCTCCGCCATCGAGCAGCTCTCGATGGAGGGCCGCATGACCGTCTGCAACATGGCGATCGAGGGCGGCGCCCGGGCGGGCTTGATCGCGCCCGACCAGACGACCTTCGACTATGTCATGGGCCGCCCGCGCGCGCCGAAGGGCGCGGCCTGGGAGATGGCGGTGACCCATTGGCGGAGCCTGACCAGCGACGCCGACGCCCATTACGACAAGGTCGTCGCGCTCGACGCTGGCGCCATCGCGCCCGTCGTCACCTGGGGCACCTCGCCCGAAGACGTGCTGCCGATCGACGGCGTCGTCCCGCATCCCGAAGACTTTGCGGACCCGGGCAAGCAGGCCGCCGCCCGCCGCTCGCTCGACTATATGGGCCTGACCCCGGGCGCGCCGCTCCAGGACATTGCGGTCGACACCATCTTCATCGGCTCCTGCACCAACGGCCGGATCGAGGATCTGCGCGAGGTCGCCCGTGTGATGGAGGGCCGCAAGGTCAAGGACGGCCTCCGCGCCATGATCGTGCCCGGCTCCGGCCTGGTCCGCGCGCAGGCGGAGGAGGAGGGCATCGCCCAGAAGCTCCAGGAGGCGGGCTTCGAATGGCGCTTCGCCGGCTGCTCGATGTGCCTCGGCATGAACCCCGACCAGCTGAAGGCGGGCGAGCGCTGCGCCTCGACCTCGAACCGCAACTTCGAGGGGCGTCAGGGCAAGGGGGGCCGCACCCATCTGATGAGCCCGGCGATGGCCGCCGCCGCGGCCGTGACCGGCAAGTTGACGGACGTCCGCAACCTCTGAACGCGTCGCGCGCGCATAGAGAGGCCGCCGAACGGGGGAGCCATGTCCCGAACCGCCCGCAGCATTCTCCTCTGGCCCTTTCACCTGGGGGCTCTGTTCTCCCAGGCGAAATCCTTCCGCGACAACCCGATCCTCGGCAGCCGGACCCTAAACCGGCTCGGCTTGCACGTCGCCCGAGTGGCGCTGGCCCACGCCATCGTCGGCCTCCGCCGTCGGGTCTTCCTGTTTTGGCTGGTCGACGCCGAGACCCGGCGCGCCTTCGCCCGCGACGGCTATGTCGAGATCCGGAACTTCGTCCCACCCGAGCGCCTCGCCGCCCTCCGCGCCGAGATCCAGGCCTGCCGCGTCGAGACCCGGGCCATGCAGCAGGGCGACACCGCGACGGTGACGGTGCTGCTCGACGACACGGCGCTCGCCGATCTGCCCGCCTGCCGGGAACTCCTCGACAGCCCCGCCTTCTTCAACCCCCTCGCCTATGTGGGCGCCCGCTGGAAGCATGCGCTGGCCTTCATCCATGTCGTGAAGAACGCCAACGCGGGCGGCGCGCGCGACCCGCAGAAAACCTTCCACTCCGACACGTTCCACTCGACCATGAAGGCGTGGCTGTTCCTGGAGGACGTGGCCGAGGAGGAGGGGCCGTTCAACTACGTCCCCGGCTCGCATCGA
>JBCBRF010000003.1:55938-59493 GCA_039819865.1 Pseudomonadota bacterium
AGCCGTGACGGGCGCCGACTTGCCCGATCGCCTGTCGCAGCGCGGCTCTCTGCGAGCGACCGAGGAGGATCTGCGGGAGATGGGCTGTCGCGAGCCGATCCGCTTCGCCGTGCCCGCCAACACCCTGGTGATCGCCGACACCAACGGCTTCCATCGCCGCGGCCATTCCCCGAAGCCGAGCCACCGCGTGGCGATCTACGCGTCGAGCCGCAGCAACCCGTTCAATCCCTGGCCCGGCCTGCCGCTCCGCGCGTGGCGCCGCCTCGAGCATTGGGTGCGGGACTGGGAGTATCGACGCGACGACGCCAAGGCCGCGGCGCGCGGCGGCCAACCGATCTGGCGCAAGGTCGAACCGAGCCGCCTTCGGCGCGACGTCGGCTGACGAAGGTTCGGCCCACGCGCGAGACGGACGTCACCGATCGCCTCGGAGGATGTCCTTGAAATGCTGTAGCCGCTCCCGGACGCCGGTGGGCTCCTCTTGGTCGCGCCCGCGACTGTGATCGTCGTCGCGGTGCGATCGATGACCGTGCCGCTTCGCCGCCCGACCGATCACGCGGCCGATCCGGCCATCGTCGACCTCGTGCCAGTGGGTGACGCCCCCATGCCGGTGGCGGATCCGCCGTCGCCAGAATTGACCCTCGGTCCGACGGCGATCCTTATCGTTGACCCGCCGACGCCCGTGGTTGTGCCGCCGGATATAGCCGTCATGGCCGCCATGGACCTGCACTGGGCCCGTCGCCTCGATGTCCGCGTGGATCGCCGCCCAACCGACGCCGCGCGCGACCGCGACCGACGCCCCGGCGAACAGTGCGGCCGACGCCAGACCGCAGGCGACGACCGCCGATGTGAGAAAGGCTCGGATCATTATCGGCTCCATTGCTCCGCGAGCGCTTCGAACCTAGCCGACGCTCTCGGCCGATCACACCGTGGCGAGGGCTCGCCGGGTTCGCCCCAACCCCAAACGAGCGCCCTGACGTCGAAGCTCCGGCGCACGGCGTCGGACGCGTTTCAGCGCAGCCGTCTCAGCGCGCGCCGCCCAGAAAGGCGCGGGCGATCCCCTCGACCAGTTGGCGCTGCCGCTCTTGTTCGCGACGCTCGCGTTCGCGTTCCAGGCGACGCTGTTCGGACCGGTAGGCCTGGAAGCCGCGCACGGCGCCGAGCGGCGAGACCTCGCCGCCCGCGAACGCCTCTTCGAGGCCCCGATCCCGAGCGCGATCCCGGATCTCTTCGTCGCTCAGCCGATCATCGCGCCCGGTCGCAAGCCCCGCAATGACCGGCGCGAGCGCGGCGAGCGGGTTCTCCGCCTGCGCCGAGGCCGGCGCGGCGCCAAGGGTCGACAAGAAGAAGATCGACGCGCCGCCGAGGAGGGCGGTGATGCGAGAGCTGCTCGACGTCATACGGCTTCTCCGTCTCTGCTCCGCCGGGCGATTTCCCCGACATCTCCACTCAAGAACGCGATGAGCGCCCGGTGTTCCGCCGGGCGCTCATCAAACAGGTATGAACAATGGGGCGGATTAGTAGCCGCGACGGGCGCGGATCGCCTCACGACGCCAATAGCGGGCCCGCGGACCAAGGCGCGGAGGACCGTAGGCCCGGCGCGGCGCGTAGTATCGGCGCGGCGCATAGGACCCCCGCGGACCATAGGCCCGGCGCGGCGCATAGGCGTGCGGGCGATAGAACCGGCGCGGCGCGACCACGACGGGCCGGCGCGGCGCGACGACGATCGGACGCCGCGGGACCACGACCACCGGCCGGCGGCCGCGATACTGCACCGGCTCCGCGTAGCGGCCCTGATCGTAGTAGTCGTCGCGATAATCGTCCCGCCCTGAGACTGTCGCGCTGACCCCGCCGTTCGAATCGAGGGTCACGCTGAATTCGGTCTGCGCCGACGCCGTATCCGGCTTTCCGATAGAAACCCCGAGAGACGCCAGGGCTGCAACCGCCGTCATCGCCAAACGCTGCATCGCTCACTCCTTCCCGACCGCGGGGGTCGCCGTCTTGCTGCTGCTCCGGACCGACGCCCTCCTGCGCCGATGGTCCGTGCTACGAACCGCCGCCGCATTTCCGTCGCGAGAATCTTTGAGCCCCTCCCCCGCCTTCTTGTCCGAAGCCGCCTGGTCATGCTCTATGAGCCGCGCTCCGCGCGCGGCCGCAGCGCGCGAGAGCGCCGAACCCGCGGCCCGCCGCCCCTTCACGCTTCTGGACGCTCACCGATGGAAAAATTCACCAAGCTGACCGGCGTCGCCGCCCCGCTGCCGCTGATCAACATCGACACCGACATGATCATCGCGAAGCAGTTCCTGAAGACGATCAAGCGCACCGGCCTCGGCGAGAACCTCTTCAGCGATATGCGCTACGACGATCAGGGCGCCGAGAACCCGGATTTCGTCCTGAACAAGCCGGCCTACCGCAACGCCCAGATCCTGATCGCGGGCGATAATTTCGGCTGCGGCTCGAGCCGCGAGCACGCGCCCTGGGCGCTGCTCGACTTCGGCATCCGCGTCGTGATCGCGCCGAGCTTCGCCGACATCTTCTTCAACAACTGCTTCAAGAACGGCATCCTGCCGATCGCGCTGCCGCAGGAGCAGGTCGACAAGCTGCTCGACGACGCGACGCGCGGCGCCAACGCGACCATCACCGTCGATCTGGAGAACCAGGTCATCACCGGCCCGGACGGCGGCTCGATCGGCTTCGACGTCGATCCGTTTCGCCGCCACTGCCTGTTGAACGGCCTCGACGATATCGGCCTGTCGATGGAGAAAGCCGCGGATATCGACAGTTTCGAGACGCAGCAAAAGACAGGGCAGCCCTGGCTTTACGGCCAGACCGGCGCCTGAGAAAGCACGACCGAGACCATGACGCTGAATGACTGGCTGCTGTTCCTCGCCGGCGGCTTCGCGCTGTCGATCTATCCGGGGCCGAACAACCTGTTGGCCGTGACCAATGGCGCACGTGAAGGCGGGACTCGCGCGCTTCTGGCCGGTCTCGGCCGCATCCCGGCCTTCGCCCTGCTGATCGCTCTGACGGCGGTCGGCCTCGGCGTGCTGCTGGCGAATTCCGAGACCTTCTTCATCGTCCTGAAATGGTTGGGCGCGGGCTATCTGGTCTATCTGGGCCTGCGCGCCATGACGGCGCCGGACCAGGGTCCGCCCGGCGCCGAGGGCCTGCGCGCCCCGATCGCCCGCCTGTTCGGGCGCGAGTTTCTGGTCGCCGCCACCAACCCCAAGGCGATCGCGATCTTCGCCGCCTTCTTCCCGCAGTTCGTCGCCCCCGGAGAGCCGGTCGCTCTGCAGTTCCTTGCGCTCGGGCTGGCCTTCCTGCTGCTCGAAACCGTGGCGATCGCGATCTACGCCTATGGCGGCGGCGCGATGGCCCGTCTCCTGGGTTCGGCCCGGGGAAGACGGCGGATGCGCCTCGGAACGGGCTTCGCCCTCGCGGCGTCCGGCGCGCTCCTCGCGATGTCGGAGCCGCCGGGCCGGCGCTAGGATCCTGGGGCGAAGCGAGGGGGCGCGAGGAGGCGCGAGGGGGGGCGCGAGATGAGGAGCACAGCGACCG
>JBCBRF010000004.1:0-43370 GCA_039819865.1 Pseudomonadota bacterium
TGGATTTCGCGCTGGCCGCGGAGCCGGAGGCGCGACCGGAGGCAGGTCGAGCAGGAACCCCTCGTCCGCCCGCGCCAGCGCCTGCAGTCGGAGCGCGCGATCCGCGGGCAGGTCGAGCGGCGTGCGCGTCAGGTCCGGCGGCGCCGCCGACGCCTCGGGCGACCCGGCCGCGAGATCGGCGTCCTCGACCAGCCCTTCCTGGTCCAGCAGCGCGAGCACGTGCGGCGGCGCGCCCGCCTCCGTCTCGCGCGTTGCGCCCGCCGCGCTCACCCGATCGGCCACCGCCTCCGGTCGCGCCTCCGGCTCCGCGGCCAGCGCGAAATCCAGCAGCCTGTGCGTGTAATCGAACGTCGGCCCGAGGATCTGCCCGCCCGGAATGTCCTTATACGTGGCCGAGATCCGCCGGTTCACCCGCATCGCGCCGGAGGACCGTCTGAAGGTGATCGACCAGGGCGCGGACGACACGACGAACGCGGTCTCGATCCGGCAGTTCTTCGAGAAGACGGCCGGCGTCGAGACGACCACCCTTACGACCGAGGCCACGGTGATCCAGACCCGCCACCGGATCCCGGAGACGCCGCTCTCGGAGGGGCAGATCCTGGTCTATCAGGTGCCGATCCCGGAGCCGCTGCGGTTTCTCGAGCCGCGGGAGCTCGAGACGCGGAAAATGCACGCGCTCGAGGAGTACGGGCTGATGCATGTGAAGCTCTACGAGGACATCTCGCGACACGGTCGGATCGCGACCTCCTACGCCTATCCGGCGAAGGTGGAGGACCGGTACGTGATGGACCCCTCGCCGATCCCGAAATTCGACAATCCGAAACTGTCGAACTCGCCGGCGCTTCAACTGTTCGGCGCGGGTCGGGAGCAGCGGATCTACGCGCTGCCGCCCTTCACGAAAGTGGTGAGCCTCGATTTCGAGGATCATCCGTTCGATCCGGGCGGGGTGGACGAGCCCTGCGCGCTTTGCGGGGCGCGAGGCAGCTATCTCGACGAGGTGCTGACCGACGATCGAGGCGGGCGGATGTTCGTCTGCTCGGATAGCGATTTCTGCGAGGCGCGGCGCGCTGCGGGCGCGACGCCCGAAGCGGCGGGGCGGGTCGCAGGCGCGGTGGAGGGCGAGAGGTGATCGGCGAACCGATTTTCGAGGTCGACGGCCTCACCAAGCTCTATGGCGCGCGGGTCGGCTGCCGCGACGTCTCCTTCGAGCTTCGCGCGGGAGAGGTGCTCGCCGTCGTGGGCGAATCCGGCTCGGGCAAGTCGACGCTCCTGGCCTGCGCATCCGGCGAGCTGGAGCCGAGCGAGGGCGCTGTGCGCTATCTGTGGGGCGGCGTGCGGGGCGGCGCGCCGTATTTTCGGGATGTCTGGCGCGATCTTTCGGAGCCCGAGCGCCGGCTGCTCCGGCGGAGCGACTGGTCGTTCGTGCATCAGGATCCGCGGGAGGGCCTGCGGATGGGGGTCAGCGCGGGCGGCAATATCGGCGAGCGGCTGATGGCGACCGGGGGCCGGCATTACGGCCGGATCCGGAGCGCGGCGTCGGACTGGCTGACGCGGGTCGAGATCGAGACGGACCGCATCGACGACCGGCCGATCGCGTTCTCGGGCGGCATGCGCCAGCGGCTGCAGATCGCCCGGGCGCTGTCGACCGAGCCCCGGATCGTGTTCATGGACGAACCCACCGGCGGGCTCGACGTGTCGGTCCAGGCGCGGCTCCTGGACCTGATCCGGCGGCTGGTCGCGGAGCACCAGCTGACGGTGGTGATCGTCACCCATGATCTCGCGGTGGCGCGGCTGCTCGCGCATCGGATGATCGTGATGCGCGGCGGATCGGTGGTGGAGAGCGGGCTGACGGATCAGATCCTGGACGATCCGCAGCACGCTTATTCGCAGCTGCTGGTCAGCTCCATTCTGCAGGCGTAGCGCGGACAAAAAGGGGCCGGGGATGAAAGACATCAATATCGTCGCCGAAGCGCGGATCCGGGTCGAGGACGTCGCCAAGAACTTTACGCTGCACGCCCAGGGCGGCCAGCGGATCCCGGTGCTGGCCGGCGCCGGGTTCGAGGTGCGCGAAGGCGAGTGCGTCGCGCTGCTCGGCGAGTCGGGATCGGGCAAGTCCAGCATGATGCGGATGCTGTATGGCAACTACCGCACCGAGGGCGGGCGGATCTGGATCCGGCGCGATCTCGACGACGGCGAAGAGCCGGAACGGCGCTGGGTCGACGTCGCCTCCGCCCCGCCGCACGACGTTCTCGAACTGCGTCGGCGGACGCTCGGCTATGTGTCCCAGTTTCTGCGGGTGATCCCGCGGGTTTCGGCGCTTCATGTGGTGGCGGAGCCGATGTGCGCCGCGGGGATGGACTGCGATCTCGCCAAGGAGCGGGCGCGGGCGCTGCTTTCGCGGCTGCGGATCCGCGAGGCGCTTTGGGGGCTGTCGCCGCTCACGTTCTCGGGCGGCGAACAGCAACGCGTGAACATCGCGCGCGGTTTCGCCCACCGCTTCCCGATCCTGCTGCTCGACGAACCCACCGCGTCGCTCGATGCGGTCAACCGCGACACGGTGCTGACGCTGATCGAGGAGGCGCGCGACGGCGGGGTCTCGGTCGTCGGCATCTTCCACGATCCGGCGGCGCGGGAGCGGCTCGGCTGCCGAGGGATCGACGTGGCGGCGTTCGCGGCGGCGGCCTGAGGCATGACCGAGGGGGCGGGGGCGAGCGTGGGAGACGGGCGGCGAGGGCTGTTCATCCTGGTCGCCGGACCGTCGGGCGCCGGCAAGGACACGTTGATCGACGCGATCCGCGCGCGTCGGCCCGATCTGTCGGTCACGCGGCGGATCATCACGCGGGCGGCGGGATCGGCTGGCGAAGACCATTCCGCGGTGACGCTGGAGGATTTCGAGCGGCTGGAGGCGGACGGCGCTTTCCTGATGACCTGGCGGGCGCATGGCCTCGCCTATGCGCTTCCGGCGGATGTCGAGGAGGCGCTGGCGCGGGGGCGCGGGGTGATCGCCAACCTATCGCGCGCCGCGATCGCGCCTGCGCGGGAGCGCTTCGACCCGATCCTGGTGCTGCTCGTCACCGCGCCGATAGAGGTGCTGGCCCAGCGGCTCGCGGCGCGGGGTCGGGAGACGCCGGCGGAGATCCGGGCGCGGCTGGCCCGCGCCGACCAGCCGGCGCCGAGCGGACCCGAGGTGGTCGAGATCGACAATGGCGGCGCGCTCGGCGACGCGCTTGCGCAGGCGCTTCAGGCCATCGAGGCGGCGGAGACGCTGGCGGCGGCGGCGGACCGGGGCGACGCGGCGGAACGGCCCGGTCAGCCGCCCATCGGAAACCGCGACAGGAGCCTGAAATGAGCGCCGCCGCCGGGATCGCCGAACAGACAGAGGCTGTCGAAGCGCCACGGGGCGGCGAGCGCTTCGGCCAGATGCGGGGAGAGCGCCGCGATCGCCGCGGCGCCCGGGTCGGGCTCGAGGCGCTTGGTCAGGGTCAGATGGAAGTGGAATTCGTCGTCGACATACGGATAGCCCCAGCGGGCCAGGTGGGCGTCCTGACGCGGCGACAGGCCGCTGGCGCGGCGGCGGGCGAGATCCGCCTCCGACGGCGGCGCGCGAAAGGCGTCGAGGCGGCTGACGCAGGCGAAGGCGATCGCGGCGAGATCGGGCGAGGGCTCGGCCGGGCGCAACGCGATGAAGCCATGCAAGTCGGCGAGGCGCAGCGGCGCGTCGATCGGCCGAAGCTCCGCGGCCAGGGCGGCGACGGCGGCGGCGAGCCCCTCGGGCGTCCGGCCCTCCGCCAGCCGGAAGGGCGCTTTCAGCGTGCCGTGGAAGCCGTAGCGCGAGGCCGAGACGGTCAGCGCCTCGATCGGCTCGGGCAGCGCGTCGATCGCTGGGCGTCGCAGTTCGACGCCCGCCTCCGCGTCCCAACCGAGCCAGGACGCCCCGAAGGCGCCGAGCGGCGTCGCGCGATCCGGCGCGGCGTAGACCGCGTATCGCTTATAGCCGTCGAGCATGTCCCCCACCCTTCTCTCCGCGCTGCGCCCGCACGCCAGGGCTCGAGACGCCTAAACTCCGCCGCGACCCTGCGCAACGCTCCGCGCGCCGCGTCGCGCAGCCGATAAGGACCCGCAATGGCCACCGATCAACGCGATGAGCTGATCCTCACCAACGCCCATCTGGTGACGCCCGACGAGGACTTCACCGGGACCGTCAAGATCGCCGACGGCGTGATCGCCGACGTCTCACGCGGGGGCAGCCAGGCGGCCGGCGCGGTCGATTTCGAGGGCGATTATCTGATCCCGGGGCTGGTCGAGCTCCACACCGACAATCTCGAGCGCCATCTGCAGCCGCGCCCCGGCGTCGCCTGGCCGCGCCGCGCGGCGGTGGCCGCGCATGACGGCGAGTTCGTCTCGGTCGGCGTCACCACGATTTTCGACGCCGTGCGGGTGGGGGTGCTGTTCCAGGACGGCATCGGCGATTATGCGCGCGACGCGCTCGAGGCGGTGAGCGCGCTTCGGGAGCTGAAGCTTCTGAAGGCCGATCATTACGTGCATGTGCGCTGCGAAATCTGCGCGCCCACGGTGATCGAGGAGTTCGACCGGATCGCCGCCGAGCCTCGGTTGAGGCTGATCTCGGTGATGGACCACACGCTCGGCCAGCGGCAGTTCCGGCGCGAGGACAAGTACCGCGAATACTACATGGGCAAGAAGGGCATGAGCGAGGAGGAGCTGCGGGCCTACGCCGAGGAGTCCCGCGGCTACCAGACGCTCTATGCGGAGAAGCATCGCGCGGCGCTGACCGAGCGGGCGAACGCCATCCGCGCCGAACGCGGCGTGTTCGCCGTGGCGAGCCATGACGATGCGGAGCCCGAGCACGTCGCGGAGAATCTTGCGATGGGCGCGACCATCGCGGAGTTTCCGACCACGCCCGGGGCGGCGCGGCTGTCGCGGCAGGAGGGGCTCGCGGTGCTGATGGGCGCGCCGAACCTGCTCCGCGGCTTCTCCCATTCCGGCAACGTGTCCGCACTGGAGCTGGCGCAAGACGGGCTGGTGGACGTGCTGTCGTCCGACTATGCGCCGGCGGCGCTGATGCTCGCGGCGTTCAAGCTGGCGGAGGAGACGGATTACGGGCTTCCGCGGGCGATCGCGACGGTGACGCGCAACCCGGCGATGGCCGTGGGGCTAGAGGACCGGGGCGCGCTGACGCCCGGGCTACGCGCCGATCTCGCGCGGGTCTACCGGGCGGAGCGGCTCTGCGTAACGCGGTCGGTGTGGCGGGAGGGCGCGCGGATTATGTGAGGGATCTCGCGCCGGACCGCCTGGGACGCGCTGCAGCGCGTTTCAACCTTCGGCGTGCGCCTCAGTCCGACTCTTTGTCCCAGTCGCGCGCGGCGCGCTCCTCCAGCGCGTGAACGCTCTCGTAGACGAAGAGATCGCCGTCCTGAAGCGGCGTTTTGCTCATGATCTTGCGCTCGACGTCGGCCAGCGCCTCTCGGAAGCGCGCCAACATGTCCGCCCTGACCTCCGACGCAGGCCGGTCTTGCGGATCCTCCATCGCCTCGAGCCGCAGGATCGTCTCCAAGACGCGGCTGCGCAGCTTCAGAAGATAATCGCGACGATCCAACTCGCTCATGTCGCCAACCTCGCACCATCACCAAGGACGTGCTGGTACCGTCGAGGGCGCTTTAGCAGTTTCACCAAGACCGCCATTCTCGGCGGGCGATGGCGTTTTGGGGGAAGTCAGGGGGAGCGCGCCTCGGCCCGCACCGCGCTCGGCGGACGGCCATACCAGCGCATCGCCGAGCGGGTGTAGGAACTCTGAGCCGCGAACCCGACGCGACGGCTGATCTCCTGGAGCGGCAGATCCGTTCCGGTCAGCAGCCGGGTCGAGAGCGCGTGACGGGTCTCGTCTAGGACCGTCTGGAACGTCACGCCCTCGGCGGCGAGGCGGCGGTGGAGGCTGCGCACGCTGAGGCCGAGCTTCGGCGCGACGCTGTCCGCCGTGACCGGCCCGAACTCGAACAGCGCGAGGGCGATGTCGCGGACCTGCATGACCAGGTCCTGAGCGCCGCGCCGCGCGCTCGACAAAGCCTCGCAGCGATCGCGCATCATCTGGAACAGAATCGGGTCCGCATCCGGGTTGCGGGTTGCGAGATCGCGGGCGTTCACGACCAGGAGGTTCTCCGATGCGCCGAAGGCGATCCGCCCGCACACGGCGCGGCGGAGCATCGGGGCGGCCCCGTCCCTCGGACGCGTGAGTTTCGCGCTCTGCGCCAACCAATTCGGCCCCATGATCCCGCGGATCTGGCGCATGATGAGGATCAGACAAAAGTCGCCGAGCTGGCGGGTGTCGAGGAGCAAGGTCGGGAACGCCCAGCGCAAGCGGGCGGCGTCGCCGTCGATCTCCAGGCTTGCGGCCGCCAGATCGATGTTCGCGCCGATGTGCCGGACCATGAAGCCCATTTGCTCGCGCAATCCGGCCGCCGAGCGCATCGCGTAGCCGAAGGGGCCGGTGCCGCCGAGTTGAAAGCGCTCTGCGAACTTCAGACCGAAGGCTTCGTCGCGGGAGAGGGCCGCCAACGCTTCGAGCATGCGGGCGAAGCGATCCAGGCTGACGGTGGCCTCCAACGTCTCAAAGACCTGGGGATCGAGCCCGACGGAACGCGCGATGGGGTCGAGGTCGAGACCCCGGTCAGCGCAGAACGCCGCCAAGCCGCGCCCGTGCGCCGCCGCCAGGCGGTACTGGTCCACGGCGTCGGCCGCGGAATCGTTGATTGAAGCGCTGGTCGCCATGGCGCGTGAGGCTAATTGAATGGCGCAAAAGGCGAGAGGCGCTGCGATGCTACGCCGGACGATCGCGCACGACGCCCTCGCCGTTTTGCGGAGCCTCCCATGTCGTCCGCCGGACCAGACTCGGACCCGCCAGCGCCGTTGCCGCCGGACGCGCCGGCGCCGCTGCGCCTGTTATGGGCGCGATGGCGCGCGGTCGCGGTCTACCATCCGCCGACGCTCGACGATTTTCCCTTCGATTCGCTCGTGGTGGAGAGCCCGGGGCTTGCTGTGCTGAAACGTGAGACGGGCAGCCGTGGGCGGGTCGATTACCGATTCGTGGCGGTCGGCCCGGATCACTTGCGAAACACCGGGGTCGACCTGCCGCAGCGCCCGCTGTCCGACCTGGTGCATCCGCGCCTGCTGCCTCAGGTGATGGAGGCCTATGCGCGGATCTTCGAGCAGGGGGAGCCGCATTACTGGGAATTCGCCAACGCCGTCTATGGGGCGCCCCATGTCTCCTACCAGCGCTTGCTCGCGCCGCTGTTCGAGCCGGACGGGACCGTGACGCACGCGATCGGAAGCTGGTGCTGGCGCGACGACTGATCGCGCTCGATACGCCGGCGATCCGGCGCGAAGGGCTTTGACCGCTTGCCGCGCGCGGCGCGGTGTGCGCAGCTCGATGGAAACGAGCAGGCGCAGATCCGATGATCCGATCCTTCATCGCCCTGTCGATTCCAGAGCCGATCGCGGATCTGGTCGACGACATCCAGACCGGGCTCCGGGGCGTCCACTGGACGCCGGGGGAGGATCTGCATCTCACGCTCGCCTTTCTCGGCGATCAGGACCGGCACAGCCTTGCGGATCTCGACGCCGGGATGGTGAAACTCGATCACCCTCGGATCGCGCTGACGCTGTCGGGCGTGGACGCGTTCGGCGGCGGTCAACCGAGGTCCGCGCATGTCGGCGTGGTCGAAAACCCGGATCTGCGGCGGCTGCACGAGAAGGTGGCGCAGATCGCGCGCCGGGCGAGGCTGGAGATCGAGGAGCGGCGGTTCGCGCCTCATGTCACGATCGCTCGATGGCGTCGGGGCGCCGTCGGCCCGGAAGCGATGGCTCGGTTCGCCGCGGCGCATAACCTGTTCCGCGCCGGCCCCTTCGAGGTCGACGCGGTGCGTTTGTTCCGCTCGGACTTGGGACGAGACGGGCCCCGCTATGAGGAGATGGCCGCCTATCCGCTCGGCCGCGCGGCCGGGCTCAGCGCGCCCGAGGCAGATCCCAGAACGGACGAGACGCTTCGGCGACGACGTCTGCGCGGCTGAGGCCGATGTCTTTCAGCATCGCGTCGTCCGCGGCGGCGAGCGCACGGCGCTCCGCAGCCACGGCGCTCCAGCGCTCGACCAAGCCGAGGACGCCGCCCATGTTCGCACCGCGCGTTTTGGCCCCGCCGACACGGTAGAGGCCGACGTTAGATGCTTTGGTATGCGCGCTCATGATGCCCTCCATCACGTTTACTGATTGAATGCGATAATTCAATCATCGATGCCGATGGATATGGCTTGACGACTCGCAAAACAGAAACGAATGTTTTTGCAGCGCTCCATCACGAGCGTTGATCGATTGATCGGTGCAGGCGACAGCGCGGGCGCCCCCCGCCGGCGCGCGCCCCGCACCCGACATCGGGAAGGAGGCTCCATGGCGCGCAATCTTGATCTTCCCGCCCTGCGCAGCTTCTTGGTGGTCGCCGAAACCGGCGGCGTGACCAAGGCGGCTCAGCGGCTTCATCTGACCCAGTCGGCGGTCTCGATGCAGCTGAAACGGCTCGAGCAAAGCCTCTCCTGCTCGCTGCTCAACCGCGCCGGCCGCGGCGTGAGCCTGACGCGCCAGGGCGAGGAGCTGCTGTCGCTCGCCCGACGGCTGATCTCGCTCAACGACGAGATCTGGGACCGGATGACGGTCGAGGATCTGCGCGGCGAGGTCCGGTTCGGCGCGCCGCATGACATCATCTATCCGCATGTCCCCTCGATCCTACGACGGTTCAACGAGGATTTCCCGGGCGCGCGGGTCAGCCTGATCTCGCAGAACACCGAGACGCTGCACGAGATGCTGGCGGCGGGCGAGGTCGACGTCATCACCACGACGGAGTACGGGGTTCGCGACAACGGCGAGACGCTCGAGACCAAGCCGCTGGTCTGGATGGGCGCCCCCGGGGGACGGGCCTGGCGTCGCACGCCGATCCCGCTCGGTTTCGAAGGGCGCTGCGCGTTTCGGCGGTACGCGACCGACGCGCTGGCGCGGTCCGGGCTCGAGTCCGAGGACGCGGTGCACAGCAGCTATCACGATGCGGCGCTGGCGACGATCGTGGCGGATCTGGCGGTTTCCGCTCAGCTGCGCGGCGCCTATCCGGGGACGCTCGAGGAGATCGACCATGGCGGCGCGCTGCCTGGCCTTCCGAACGTCAACATCAATCTCTATGCGGCGCTCGGGCGCGAAGACGATGCGCTGGCGGTTCGCCTGGCGGAATATGTGCGCGACGCCTATCAGGCGCGGCGGCCGGATGGTCGGCGGGCGGCGTAAGCGGAAGACGCGGTCAGAAGGGATGATCGAATGAGCGGGCTCCAGCTCAATCGGCGCTTCTATAGCAAAGCGGAGCCTGGGCCGTGCGAGGCGGCGGGGTCGCTTTGGACGATCCGGCTCGACGGGCGGGACCTGAAGACGCCCGCGCGGGCGGCGTTCGCCGCGCCGCGGGCCGTCGCCGAAGCGGCGGCGGCCGAGTGGGAGGCTCAGCGCGAGACGATCGCTCCGGCGACGATGCCGATCACCAAAGCGGTGAATGTCGCGATCGACCGGATCCCCGCGGCGCGCGCCGAAATCGTCGCGTCGATCGCCGCCTATGGCGACAGCGACCTGATCTGCTACCGGGCGGCGGAGCCCGAGACGCTCGTCCTGCGGCAGGCGGAGGCTTGGGATCCGCTGATGACCTGGTCGGCGCAGGCGCTCGGCGCGCCGCTGACCGCGGTCACGGGGGTCATGCACCATGCGCAGTCGGAGACGGCGCGCGCGGCGTTCGCCGCCGCGGTCGCGGCGGAGAGCGATCTCGGCCTCGCGGCGCTCTCCGAGCTGACCGCGCTGTCGGGGTCTCTGGTGATCGGGATCGCGACGGCGCGGGGGTATCTTTCGGCCGAGGCCGGCTGGGCGGCGTCCCGAATCGACGAAGAGCACCAGGCGGAACTCTGGGGTCGCGACGCCGAGGCGGAGGCGGCCGCAGAGGTGAAGCGGCGGGATTTCGAGGCGGCCGCGCGGCTCGCCGCGCTGCTCTGCGACGAGGCCTGAGGACGCGTCAGAGCGCGAAGGGGCGCAGCGCCTCGTAATAGGGACGCGCCGCGTCGGCGAGACGCGCGGCGTCGCCGTGGAGCGTCGGCGGGGCGGCTTCGGGCGGCGCGAAGCCGGTGGAGCGGTTCACCGCCTCGTACCAGTGCGACGCCCAGACCCCGTCCTCGGGCCGCGGCCCCGACGGCCAAGCCAGCATCGCGGGATCGAAGGGGACGCGCACGGCCGCGCAGAGCGCGCGCAGCGCGCGCTCGGGATCGGCCCGGATGTCGGCGGCGTCGATCACCGGAGGCGCCGCCCCGAGGCGGTCGGCGACCAGGTCGAACAGCTCCTTCTGCTCGACGAAACCGATATCGCGCAGATCCGCGAGTTCATGCTTGGCCGCGTAACTCGCGGCGACGCGCTCGGGGGCGCGGATCAGGAAGACGTTGGTCACCTCAGCGAGCCAGTCGCGCTCGATCTCGGGCAGCATGTGGTGGGTCATGTGCTTCTGATACCAGATCGGCTTGTCGCCCGGCGCTGGCCCGAGGCACCGCATGACGACCGACCGCGGGTCGGTCTCGCCGGCGGCGATCACCGCTTCGCGCATCGGATGGTCGAGGCCCGTCGCGTGCAGGTAGGCGGCGTAAAAGGGCTCGTCCCACACGGCCGCATCGGACCTGGCGCCGAAGCTGCGCATCATCGCGGTCGACAGGTTCCGCGGCCCAGACCACATGGCGATGCGGCGCGTCTCGTCCATCTCAGCTCCTCCTCCTCCTGCTCCTGCTCGCCCGCCCCGAACCGTCGTCGGCGCTCTGCTGACGGGCGTGGAACGTTCTCCGAAGCTCTTGCGCCTCGCGCGCCCGCTTTAGTCCGCGAACATGGCGCTAGGGAAGCCGGGATCGGGGGCGGCGGCAATCCGTCGATCGGCGGGATCGTGCCCGCCCGTTCCGCCGGCGGCGGCGGTCGATGGCGCCCTTTCGGCCTCATTTTCGCCGATTTCGGCGACCGAAGCGGCCGCGTGCTCTTGTGGATAAACTCGCAACAGGATATCGTTAGGGACGATCAAATAGCCACAATATTTTGGGTGATGCGTGAGCGGAGCTTCGATTCGTCTGGTCGTGAGCCATGCATGGGCGTCGACGGAACATCTGCCGACTTTGCTCGATTGGCTGAGTTCTCCGCTGAGCGGCACCCAGGATGCGCAGCGCTTCGATCCGGCGATCGCCGGCGCCCTGTTTCCCATAGCGACCTCGATTGCGCCCGGCCCGAGCGGTCCGGGGATCGGCGCTGACGCCGGCTGGGTCGAAGCGGAGATGACCGAGATGTTGCGGCAGGCGGATCTGCTGGCGGTGCCGGTCGGCATGTACGCCACCCATAACCGCTGGCTCACCAAAGAAATCGCGGCCGCGCGCCGGTTCGGCGCGCTCGTCTTGGCGGTCAATCCCTGGGGCCCGTTGCGCGCGCCCTCGGTGGTCGCGACCCATGCGGCGCTGATCGCGGATTGGAACCGAGACGCCGTGCGCTCGGCGGTCTGGTCGCTGGGACGCGCGGACCGTAAACTCTCGGCGCCGCCCGTCTCCGCTCGGCCCGCCGCGGTCTGAGATCCGGATCGCGCGGCGGCGCTCAGCCCTTGTCTCCGCCGAGGCGCATGATCGCGCCCGGCTCATACCCCCAGGACGCCATGCAGGCGCGGAAATCCGCCTCGTCGACCATGCGCGTCATCTTTTCGGCGAGCATCAACATCAGCTCCCGCATGGCGCGGAGGACGGAGTCGACCTCCGCCTCGTCGCGGCTGTGCTGCCAGACGGTCGCGGCGAAGTTGTTAAAGCCGACGATCATGTGGGCGAAGGTGTCCGGGTCCGGCGCTTTGGCGACCAGCTCTCCCCAGCCCCTGGCGAAATCTAACTGCTTGCGGCGCGCCTCGTTGACCAGCGCCGCGATCTCGGGCGCTTCGCGGCGCCCCTCCGCAAGGGTGGCGATCACGGCCCAGCAGCTCGGCGTGTCGTTGATGATCTGGCCGCGGAAGACCCGCAGATAGGCGTCGATGAGCAGCTCCGTGCTGCGATGCTTCTCGAACGCCATCATGAAGTTATCGAAGTCTCGGCGGAGCGAATACTTGACGATCGCCGCCATCAAGCCGGCCTTGTCCCCGAAATGCCAGTAGATCGAGGTCGGCGCGACGCCCGCGGCCTTGCAGACGGCGGAGATGCTCAGGCCGCCATAGCCATGCTCGCCGAGGAGCGCGATGGCGCAGTCCAGGATCTGCGCCTTGCTCGCCTGACCGCGCTTGTTGGCGCGGCGGTCGCCTTGATGCTCTTCGGCCATCGGCTCCGCGTAGACCTCGCCCTCCTCCGGGTCAATGGAGAGCGGTCGCGGGGCCAGGGTCTCGGGCGCGCGCGCCGGTTCGCCTTCAGCGCTCATCGGGCGCGACGTCGAGCTCGCTCAGGAGCGCGCGGTCAAGATCCGGGTCGCGCATCCGGCCGTCGAGACGGGGCGGCGAGACCGCGCTCCGAAGACGGCCGAACGAAGCGCATGGGCTCATGCTCTTGGCGTAGCGCGCCGGTTTCTCCGGCGCCTGTCGCTCGGGCGACCGGCGCTCGGGGGCCTCCCCCCAAATCCGAGGCGCGGCGGCGGGCAAGGCGGCGAGGTGCGTCGTCATGGTGGTCTCCCCTTTCCGTCAGCGACCGATTCCCGATCGCCGATGTGATAAATGTATCGAACGATACAGCTATTTCAACGAGAATTGTAGGGAGCGATACATTTAAATCCACCTGCGACCGCCCTCCGCTGGACGGGACCTCGTCGCGGCCGTAGACCGATGCGCCAGGACGAACAGCGTGCAAGGGCGCGACGGGCCGCGAGCCGGCCGAGACAGCGGAGATGGGCGATGAAAGAGATCCTCGAGCAGCTTGAAGCCCGGCGCGCGGAGGCGCGGCTCGGCGGCGGTCAGAAGCGGATCGACAGCCAGCACGCCAAGGGCAAGCTCACCGCGCGGGAGCGGATCGAACTGCTGCTCGACGAAGGCTCGTTCGAAGAGTTCGATATGTTCGTCACCCATCGCTGCCATGATTTCGACATGCAGGAGACCTCCACGCCCGGCGATGGCGTCGTGACCGGCTGGGGCACGGTGAACGGGCGCGCGGTCTATGTGTTCTCCCAGGATTTCACGGTGTTCGGCGGCTCGCTGTCCGAGACCCACGCCCAGAAGATCGCGAAAGTTATGGACATGGCGGTCAAGACCGGCGCGCCGATCGTGGGCTTGAACGACTCGGGCGGCGCCCGGATCCAGGAAGGCGTCGCCTCGCTCGCCGGCTATGCGGACGTTTTCATTCGGAACGTGCGCGCCTCGGGGGTGGTGCCGCAGATCTCGGTGATCATGGGCCCGTGCGCCGGCGGCGCGGTCTATTCGCCGGCGATGACGGACTTCATCTTCATGGTGCGCGACAGCTCCTACATGTTCGTCACCGGCCCGGACGTCGTGAAGACGGTGACCAACGAAGTCGTCACGGCGGAGGAGCTCGGCGGGGCGCGGACCCACACCTCCAAGAGCTCGGTGGCGGACGCGGCCTATGAAAACGATGTCGAGGCGTTGGTGCAGGTGCGGCGGCTGATCGACATGCTGCCGCAGAACTCGCTCGACAAGCCGCCGGCGCTGCCGACGGCGGACGATCCGGACCGCATCGAGCCGAGCCTCGACACGCTGATCCCGGACAACCCGAACAAGCCCTACGACATGAAGGAGCTGATCACGAAGGTCGCCGACGAGGCGGATTTCTTCGAGATCCAGGGCGAGTTCGCGAAGAACATCCTCACCGGCTTCATCCGGCTAGAGGGAAGCACGGTCGGCGTGGTGGCGAACCAGCCGATGGTGCTGGCGGGGTGCCTCGACATCGACTCGAGCCGGAAAGCGGCGCGGTTCGTGCGGTTCTGCGACGCGTTTTCGATCCCGATCCTGACTTTCGTGGACGTGCCGGGCTTCCTGCCGGGGACGAGCCAGGAATATGGCGGCGTGATCAAGCATGGGGCCAAACTGCTGTTCGCCTACAGCCAGGCGACGGTGCCGATGGTCACGGTGATCACGCGGAAGGCCTATGGCGGGGCCTATGACGTGATGGCCTCGAAGCATATCGGGGCGGATGTGAATTACGCTTGGCCGACCGCGGAGATCGCGGTGATGGGCGCGAAGGGGGCGACGGAGATCCTCTATCGGAGCGAGCTGGCCGATCCGGAGAAGATCGCGGCGCGGACCAAGGAGTATGAGGACCGGTTCGCCAACCCGTTCGTGGCGGCGGAGCGGGGCTTCATCGACGAGGTGATCATGCCGCGGAGCACGCGCAAGCGGGTGGCCCGGGCCTTCGCGGCGCTCCGGAACAAGCAGGTGCCGCGGCCGTTCCGCAAGCACGACAACATTCCGCTGTGACTCGCGATGCCGACGGATCCATCAGACATCCTTCGAGGAGATGCACTGGCGCGCGCCGCCGGGGAGAAAACACTTGATGCCTTTAAGTACCTTGCAGGTGCCTGCTGGGCCCCTGTTGTTATTATTGTGGGTTTCTTTCAAGGCGGAGCCGATTATGGATTTCTACTGAAGACTTTAATCACTCTAAGCCTTGTTGGCCTTATAGTCTCTGGAACACTATTTTTCTATGCGTATTTCAAGCAAAACCTTGCAATGTCACACCTCTTTCTCGGTAAAACAGCACTCGAAACATCAGAAAAAACTCGCGCAGGAAACTTAGAAAAGATTCGACAGAATCTCTTGATTGCCCAAATCTTCGGAAATCTTGCCGACAACATTGGATTTCCCATTTTTGTTGTTTCCTATGGAATTTTGGCGATTGTTTCTCTAATTTCTGTATGGATCTGACTTCACTTCATGATGCCTAATTGGAACCTCTAGTGATTTTAGAAAAGATAGATCTTGCGGCATTTTTGCAGAGATCCTTGCGTGGCTTCGCGCCCAGTAACCAAGTTCAGCCGACCGCTTCGCGCATCAACGCTTCGGACATCAGGTGGGCGTAGCGCTCCGGATGCTCGCGGACCGCTTTGGGAAGGTCGGCGAGCGGGGCGATCTCGTACTCCTCGCCCGCCTCGTCGCGCTCGCCGGTATAGATCCTGCGGAAACGCGCCCTCAGCTCCTCGTCGGTGAGGTCGGCGCCCTTGCCGCCCGAGAGCGAGCGCGCCTTGTAGAGGTTGCTCTCGATCTCGCCGATCCAGGTCAGGTGCCAGCCGGCGTCGGGGATGCGCTGGGGGAAGACCAGGGCGCGGGTCTCGAGCATGGTGCGGGATCGCCAGGTCAGCCAGGGGGCGATCGATTTCTGGTGCGGCTCGTGGCGGAGCATGCGGACGTCCTGCATCGTGCGCACCGCGCGGCGCTCGAGCATGCGCGCGCCGCACCAGGGCTCGCCCACGCGGCGGCGGTCGAGCGCGTATTTGAAATAGTCGTTCTCGAAGATGTGGACGCCGCGGCGGAACACCGGGTCTTGCGCGACGCGGCCGACCACGCGCCCGCGTGGGATCTCGTCGAGGTCGGACAGCAGCACCCAGTCGTCGGGGCGGGCGTCCGCCAGGCCCGCGATCAGCGCGTTGCGCTGGGCGCCCTGGCGGGTCCAGGCGGGCGAGCGGCGGGACTTGGTGGCGTCGTAGCGCCGGGCGCGATAGGGGCCGGGATCGTCCGAGCCTGCGACCGTCACGGTGCAGATCTTGTCGAGATAGGGCGCGAACCGCGCGCGATTCTCCTGGAAATAGAGCGGCTTCGACGCGCCCTGGAAGGTCTCGCGCGCTTCGCCGAGGATGAAGAAATCGACGACGTCGTAAAGCTCCGCGAGCCGGATCTCGAGGATGTCGAGCTCCTGAAAGAACGGGAAGCAGTCATAGACCAGCGGGCGCGTCCGACCGCGATGCGCCGCCGCCCAACCTTTCGGCGGATCGATCACCACCTGCATTCTTGTTCTCCGCTGTCCCGACCGCGACGATCGCCGGCGGCGGTCGCCCTGGCGGGCGGAGGGGGATGCGATCAACGCGCCAGCAGCTCGCCGAGCGCCTGGTCCAGCTCGTCGAAGCCGCCGAGCACGCGCGTCGCGCCCGCCTCCAGCAGCTCCTCGGCCTCGTGATAGCCCCAGGCGACGCCGAGCGCCGCGGCCCCCGCGTTCCGAGCCATCTGCATGTCGAAAGTGGTGTCGCCGACCATCACCGTGCGCGCCGCCTCGGCGCCGGTGTCGCGCAGCGCGCTCTCGATCATGCCGGGATGGGGCTTGCCGGGGTTCTCGGTGCAGGTCTGGGTGGTCTGGAAAAAGCGCCGCAGACCATGGGACTCGAGGGTGTGGTCGAGGCCTCGGCGGGCCTTGCCGGTGGCGACACCGAGCAGCGTGTCGGTCGCGGCGAGGCGCTCGATGGCGGCGCGGGCGCCCGGATACATCGGGGCGGAGGCTTCGCCGCCGCCGGCGCTCCGGGCGGCGACGAAAGCGGCCTTGTAGGCGTCGCCCACGCGGCGGTTCAGGGTCTCGGCCAGGCTCGGGTCGAGGACGCGGACGGCCTCGTAGAGCTCGAGCCCGACGATGCGGCGGATGGCGCGATCGGACGGGCTGTCGAGGCCCTCGCCCAGGAAGGCCGTGCGCATGGCGTCGACGATCAGGTCGCCGCTGTCGATCAGCGTGCCGTCCATGTCGAAGATGACGAGGGAGAGGGTCACGACGCCTCCTCGAAGGGGTCTTCCGCGGCCGCGTCCGGGTCCCAGCCGAAGCTCTCCCAGGTGCGCCGCATATGCTCGGGCAGCGGAGCGGAGAGGCGGAGGCGGCCGCCGTCGGGGTGGGCGAGGTCGAGCGCGCGGGCGTGCAGGTGGAGCTTGCGACTGATCTCGCCGCCCAGCTGCGCGCCGTAGCGGCCGTCCTGTTTCTCGACTCGGTTCGTGCCGTATTTGCCGTCGCCGACGACCGGGCAGCCGATCTCCGCCATATGGGCGCGGAGCTGGTGGGTGCGGCCGGTGACGGGGCGGAGCGCGGCCCAGCAGGCGCGGTCGCCAAGGGCGTCGAGCACGGCGTAGAGGGTCAGAGCGGCCTGGGCGCCTTCGGGCCGGTTCTTCAGGTCGGGGGCCACGCAGAGCATCTTCTCGCCCGCGCCGTGGGGGCCGTGGCCCGGGGCCTTCAGCAGGGCGTAGCGGATCTCGCCCATGCGCGGCTTCGGAGTTCCCGAGAGCGCCGCCCAGTAGAGCTTTCGCGCGTCGCGGGCGCGGAAGGCCTGGGCGAGCTTGGCGGCGGCGGCCGGGGTCCGGCCGAGCACCAAAACGCCGGAGGTGTCCTTGTCGAGACGGTGGACGAGGCGCGGGCGGTCGTCGCGATCGAAGCGGAGGGCGTCCAGCAGACCGTCGAGATGACGGGTCTGGCCGGAGCCGCCCTGGACCGGCAGGCCCGGCGGCTTGGCGAGCGCCAGGACCGCATCGTCGCGGTGCAGGACCCAGCCCTGGACGAGAGCGGCGTCGGCGTCGGAGATCGGCTTCGCCGGCGGGCGACGGGGCGGCGCGTCGGCGTCGGCGCGCGGCGCGAGCGGCGGGATGCGGATCTCGGCGCCGGGACCCAACCGGTCCGAGGCTTTGGCGCGACCGCCGTCGACCCGGATCTCGCCCTTGCGGAGAAGCTTTTCGATGCGCCCCTGGGTCAGTTCGGGCAGCCGACGCTTCAGCCAGCGGTCGAGGCGCTGCTCGGCCTCGTCCGCGGCGACCGTCAGCCGCCGCACGCCCGCGCCGCTCCCGGCCTTCGCCTCCGCCATGCTCAGAGCGCTCCCAGAACCGAGCGGGCCACGGACCAGCCGAGTGCGAAGGCCAGGATCGCGCCCGCCACCGAAGAGACGAGGTAGCCGGCGGCGAAGCCGAGGCGCCCCTCGTCGATGAGGCCGACAAGGTCGAGCGCGAAGGTGGAGAAGGTGGTGAAACCGCCCAGGAAGCCGGTCATGATCAAAGTCCTCACGAGGATCTGCGCCTCGGGCGCGCGGCGCAGCACCCAGAAGGCGACGACGCCCATGGCGAGCGAACCGAGGATGTTCACGGCGACGACGCCCAGCGGGGCGAGCGCCGGCCCGACACCGCGGGCGACCGCGCCGACGCACAGCATGCGCGCCACCGCTCCGGCGCCGCCGCCCACGGCGACGCAAGCGATCTGTGCGAATGCGTTCATGTCGTCATCCAATCGGGCGCGTCGCCGTGCTCTCCGGGCGCCGGATCACTCGCGCGGCTAAACGATGGTCTATGAGCCTGTTTGCGGCCCGAGGAGGGCGAACGCGTCCTAAGACCCGCGCCCTTAAAACACCGCGGCGCGTCCGGTTTCCAGATGCACCTGATAAAAGCGCTCCAGAAAGCGATAGAAATCCTGGCGCCGGTCCGCGTTCACCCGCAGGCGCACCTCGTCCCAGTCCGCCCGGAAGAAGATCTCCGGCGGCAAATCCCCGAACGGCAGATCGAAACAGCCCATCGACCAGGTCTTGAACACGCGGCGGAACGGGTGCTCGCGCAGCAGAGGGGTGACCCAGTCATTGCGATCGTCTTCGCAGATCCGGGAAAAGACCTCCTCCACCGCGCCGGCCGGACCCTCGAGGATCTGAAAAAATTCATTCTCTACATGGAGAAGCAGGCCCGTGAGGCGTTTACGCTGATTGTTGCGCTGCGCTGTCCGTCCCATTTCGATTAAATCGGCCCGGGTGAGGTGCGGCGACGCCGCGCTCACGTAAACGAGCCTCATTAATCTCTGATCGAGAAACATGTGATGATCGATCGTGTTGGTTCCCGTTGCTTATTCAAACCATACCTGCCGCTGAGATTTTTGACAGAGCCCAGCACGCGACCAATTCGCACAATCAACCCGAGCTACTTAGCCACCCCTTTCCCGTCGCAACTTCTCGAAATATGACAGTCTTTTGGACATTTCGCGCTCAAAGCCGCGCTCGACGGGTCTATAAAAGGGTTTCCCTTTAACACCTTCAGGCAAATAGTTTTGCCCCGAGAAGCCGTCGGGCGCGTCGTGGTCGTATTCGTAACCGGCGCCGAAGCCCTGCTTCTTCATCAGGGCAGTCGGGGCGTTGAGAATATGAGACGGCGGCGCGGACGACCCGGTCGCTTTCGCTTCACGCATCGCGGATTTATAGGCGACGTACGCCGCGTTCGACTTCGGCGCGAGAGCCAAATAGATCGTGGCTTGCGCCAGCGCCAGATCGCCCTCGGGACTGCCCAACATCTGGAACGCGTCGCGGGCGGCCAAAGCCTGAGAGAGGGCGTTGGGGTCGGCGAGGCCGATATCCTCCACCGCCATGCGAATCAGTCGCCGCGCCAGATAGAGCGGATCCTCGCCTGCGCTCAGCATCCGGCACAGCCAGTAGAGCGCGGCGTCCGGGTCGGAGCCGCGCACGCTTTTGTGCAGAGCGGAGATCAGGCCGTAATGGCCGTCGCCGGCGCGGTCGTAGAGCGGGGCGCGGCGACTGAGCCGCGCCGCCAGAGCCTCCGGCCCAAGCGGCGCGTCGTCCGGCGTCTCGGTGAAGACGCGCTCCGCCAGGTTGAGAGCGGCGCGCCCGTCGCCCGCGGCCATGGCGCGGAGGGCGGCGCGGGCCTCGGGCTCGAGCGGCAACGAGCGGCCGAGAACGGTTTCCGCGCGCGCCAGCAGATTCTCGATGTCGGCGTCGCTCAACCGCTCCAGGATCAACACCTCCGCCCGCGAGAGCAGCGCCGCGTTTAGCGCGAAAGAGGGGTTTTCGGTCGTGGCGCCGACCAGCGTGACCGTCCCCGCCTCCATCTCCGGGAGAAACCCGTCCTGCTGGGCTTTGTTGAAGCGGTGGATCTCGTCGACGAAGAGCAGCGTGCCCTGGCCCGAGGCGCGACGCTTGCGGGCGCGCTCGAACGCTTTGCGGAGATCCGCGACGCCGCTGAAAATCGCGGAGATCTGCTCGAAAGCGAGCTCGGCGTCGCCCGCGAGCAGGCGCGCGATGGTCGTCTTGCCGACGCCGGGCGGCCCCCACAGGATCAGGCTCGACAGGCGCCCGGCGGCGCGCATCCGGCCGATCGGCCCCTCCGGTCCGAGAAGATGCGCCTGGCCGACGACCTCTTCCAGCCGGGTCGGGCGCAACCGGTCGGCCAGCGGCCGCGGAGCGTCGGACTCGGGCTCGGGATCGGGCGCCGCAGGGGTCGAGGCGACGTCCAGGTCGCCAAAAAGATCGTCGTGCTCGTCGTTCATTGCTCGATCCAGCATCGGGTCGGGCGCCGGCCCAACCCGGACGGCGCTAGCCGATCCAGCCTCGCAGCAGAAGGGCGGAGGCGAGCAGCCAGATCGCCCAGACCCGCCATAGCGTGCGCTCCGCAAGGGTCGGCGCGCCCTCGCCGCGTCGATGACGGCGCCCGCCGAAAGGATCGAACGGGTCGAGCCGGAGCGCAAGCACCGCGAGACCGAACAGCAGCGCCACCGCCAACGGCGCGAGGGTCAGCGGCGTGAGCGCGCTTTCGAGCGGCCGGTCCGCCGTCGTCGCCGCGCTCTCGACGGCGAGGCCGACAATCAGCGCGAGGCTGACGGCCGCCAGAAACAAGCCGCTCGCCCAACGCTTGGCGCGCAGGCTCGGGCGAACGGCCCCGATCCACAGCAGCGGCCATAGCGCGTCGAGGAAGAAGAGCGCCAGCATGCGGAGCGCGGCGAAGGCCGTGAACAGCAGCACGAAGGCCGCGGCGAGAGCGATCGCGAGCTCGGGCGAAAGCGGCATGGGCGGGACCAGGCCGGGGCGCGACCGGCGTCGATGGGCGACGCGGTCGCGGCGCGCGTCGATCCCGCTCCGCTCGACCGGGATCTCGCTCGGGCTGCAAGCCGGAGGCCAGCTTTCGAACGGGCGGGGCGCGCAAACGTAAACGCCCGCCCCGCTCAGGGCGGGACGGGCGCAGAAACTCGTGCGTGCGTCGCTTCAGAGCGCGGCTTCGGCGGCCTCTTCGGCGGCGACGCGCTCGCGATCGATGCGGCCGCGGGCCTCCTCGTCGCGATCAACCAGCTCGATGATCGCCATCGGGGCCATGTCGCCATAGCGGAAGCCCGCCTTCAACACGCGGACATAGCCGCCCGGGCGCTCGCGATAGCGCTCGGCGAGGGCGTCGAACAGCTTCTTGACCGCCGGCTGCTGCTGCAGCTTCGACGCGGCCAGGCGGCGGGCGTGAAGATCGCCGCGCTTGGCCAGCGTGATCATCTTCTCGACGTAGGGGCGCAGCTCCTTCGCCTTCGGCAAGGTGGTCTTCACCTGCTCATGCTCGATCAGCGAGCAGGCCATGTTGGCCAGCATCGCCTTGCGGTGGCTGTGGGTGCGGCCGAGTTTGCGGTGCGCGTTGCGATGGCGCATGGGGTCGTCTCCGGTCTGTGCGGGCGGGCCCGCGGCGATGGACGATGAAGCGATTGCGCTTCGGTCTTATGCGTTGTCTGGCGGGTTGTCCGGTTTCCCCGCCGCCTTGGAGGGCGCGACGGGCGCGCCCCCGGTCTTTCGGCTCGCGCCGCCCCCCGTTGGATCGGGCGCGCGGCGCGAGACGATCTTAGAACTGGTCCTCGTACTTCTTGGCCAGGTCCTCGATGTTCTCAGGCGGCCAATCGGACACGTCCATGCCGAGATGGAGGCCCATGCCCGAGAGCACCTCCTTGATCTCGTTCAGCGACTTCCGACCGAAGTTCGGGGTGCGCAGCATCTCGGCTTCGGTCTTTTGGATCAGATCGCCGATATAGACGATGTTGTCGTTCTTCAGGCAGTTCGCCGAGCGGACCGACAGCTCCAGCTCGTCGACCTTCTTCAGCAGCAACGGGTTGAAGCCCGGATCCGCTTCGGTCTCCGGCGCGTCGGGCCCGCGGCCCATGCTCGGATCCTCGAAGTTGATGAAGGCCTGCAGCTGGTCCTGGAGGATGCGGGCGGCGTAGGCCACCGCATCGTCCGGCTTCAGCGCGCCGTTGGTCTCAACCGACAAGGTCAGCTTGTCATAGTCGAGCACCTGGCCCTCACGGGTCGGCTCGACCTTATAAGAGACCTTCTTTACCGGGCTGAACAAAGCGTCGATGGAGATCATGCCGATCGGCGCGTCCTCCGGACGGGCCTTGTCCGCGGCGACATAGCCTTTGCCGACCTCGGCGGTCAGCTCCATGTGCAGCTCCGCGCCCGCGTCGAGGTGGCAGATCAAGTGATCCGGGTTCAGGATCTCCACGCCGCCGACATCGGTGATGTCGCCGGCCGTCACCGGACCCGGGCCTTTGGCGCGCAAGTTCAGGCGCTTCGGGCCGTCGACATCCATGCGGAGCGCGACGCCCTTGATGTTCAGCACGATGTCCGTGACGTCCTCGCGGACGCCGGCCACCGAAGAAAACTCGTGCAACACGCCATCGATCTGGATGGCCGTGACGGCCGCGCCCTGGAGGCTCGAGAGCAGCACGCGCCTTAGCGCGTTGCCCAGCGTCAGGCCGAAGCCGCGCTCGAGCGGCTCCGCCACGATCGTCGCGGTCTTGTGCGCGTCCGGTCCGGAGCGCACGTCGAGCGCGCCGGGGCGGATCAGTTCTTTCCAATTCTTCTCGATCACGAGCGGTCCTCCATTCTTGCGCGGCGCGGTGATCGGCGCGTCGCGCGTCCCGAGGGGTCCTGTCGGCCATGGGCGCGCCAAAGCGCGCGAAACACAGCCTTAAACGGCAGAAGCCCGCCGAGTCAGGCGGGCTAGGGTATTGAGCACGGCTTTACGCAGCGGTCAAACGCGGCGGCGCTTCGGCGGGCGGCAGCCGTTGTGGGCGATCGGGGTCACGTCGCGGATCGCGGTGATCGTGAAGCCGATCGACTGCAATGCGCGGAGCGCCGATTCCCGGCCGGAGCCCGGGCCCTGCACCTCGACGTCGAGGGTGCGCATGCCGTGCTCCTGGGCCTTGCGGCCCGCATCCTCAGCGGCGACCTGGGCGGCGTAAGGCGTCGATTTCCGGCTGCCCTTGAAGCCCATATGCCCGGCCGAGGACCAGGAGATCGCATTGCCCTGGGCATCCGTGATCGTGATCATCGTGTTGTTGAACGATGCGTTCACGTGGCAGACGCCGGAGGTGATGTTCTTGCGCTCCTTACGGCGCGGAGCGCGCTGACGTTCGCGAGCCATTTCAGCCGCTCCTTCTTATTTCTTCTTGCCGGCGATCGGCTTCGCCGGGCCTTTGCGCGTGCGCGCATTGGTGTGGGTGCGCTGGCCCCGGACCGGGAGGCCGCGGCGATGGCGCAGACCGCGATAGCAACCGAGATCCATCAGGCGCTTCACGTTCATCGCCCGCTCGCGGCGCAGATCGCCTTCCACGGTGAAGTTGGCGTCGATGTGCTCGCGGATGCGCAGCACCTCGGCGTCCGACAGCTCGTTCACGCGACGGCTCGCTTCGATGCTGAGCTCTTCGCAGATCTGCTGCGCGGTGAAGCGGCCGAGCCCGTGGATATAGGTGAGGGCGATCGGAACCCGCTTATTGGTAGGAATGTTCACGCCGGCGATGCGGGCCACGGTGGATCTCCATTTCTAGAAGCCGCGCACATTACGGATGCCGGGCTTCGGGTCAATTCGAATTTGCGAGTCCTTCTCGCGAAGCATTCAGGCGTCGAGGGCGGCGCCGATTTGGCGGGTGACCTCGTCGATTTCGGCCATGCCGTCGACGCTCTTCAGTTTGCCGCGGTCGCGGTAGTAGGCGATCAGCGGGGCGGTTTGGTCGTGATAGGCGGTCAGGCGGCTGCGCACCGTTTCCGCATTGTCGTCGGCGCGGCGCTTGAAGTCCGAGGCGCCGCAATTGTCGCAAACGCCTTCGACCGACGGCGTCTTGTAGATGTCGTGATACCCCTCGCCGCAATTGGCGCAGGTGAAGCGGCCGGAGACGCGCTCGACAAGCGCCTCATCGTCGACCTGCATCTCGACCACCGCGCCGAGCGTCATGCTCTTCTCCGCCAGAAGCGCATCCAGCGCTTCGGCCTGCGCGACCGTGCGCGGGAAGCCGTCGAAGATCACGCCGCCCGAGACGTCCGGCTGCTCGAGGCGCTCCGAGACGACCCCGATGACGATCTCGTCGGAGACCAGCTGACCGGCGTCCATCACCGCCTTCGCCTTTTGTCCGACCTCGGAGCCGGAAGCGACGGCCGCGCGCAACATGTCGCCGGTGGAGAGCTGGACCATGCCGCGCGCGCTCTCGAGGATCCGGGCCTGGGTGCCTTTGCCCGCCCCAGGCGGTCCCAAGAGGATGATGTTCATTTCTTCCGTCCCCGCAGCTTCGATTTTTTGATGAGGCCCTCGTACTGGTGGGCCAGCAGGTGGCTCTGCACCTGACTGATGGTGTCCATGGTCACGCTGACGACGATCAGCATCGATGTGCCGCCGAGGGCGAAGGCGAGTTCGGCGCCGATGGACGAGGTGACCAGCTCCGGCAGCACGCAGACAAAGGCCATGTAGGCTGCGCCGACGACGGTCAGGCGGGTCAGGACATAGTCGAGATACTCCGCCGTGCGCTGGCCGGGGCGCACGCCCGGGATGAAGCCGCCATGCTTCTTCAGGTTCTCCGCAACCTCCTGCGGATTGAACACGATGGCGGTGTAGAAGAAGCAGAAGAAGATGATCAGGCCGGCGAACAGCGCGATGAACATCGGCGAGCCGCGGCCGAGATTGGCGGCGATAAAGTCGAGAACGCCGCCGCCCTCGCCGCCCTGGGCGCTGAAGCCCGCGACGGTCGCCGGCAGCAGCAGCAGCGAGGAGGCGAAGATCGCCGGGATCACGCCGGCGGCGTTCACTTTGATCGGCAGGTGCGAGCGGTCGCCCTGATAGACCCGCATGCCGACCTGGCGCTGCGGATACTGGATGACGATCCGGCGCTGGGCGCGCTCGACGAACACCACGAAGGCCATCACGGCGATGATCATCGCGAGGATGAAGATGATCACCAGCGCGCTGCCGCCCGAGGCGCGCTGGCCGGCGAAGAACTGGCCGAACGCCTGAGGCAATGTCGCGACGATGCCGACGAAGATGATCAGCGAGATGCCGTTGCCGACGCCGCGGGCGGTCACCTGCTCGCCCAGCCACATCAGCAGGACGGTGCCGCCCACCAGCGTGATCACCGCGGAGGCCCGGAAAAACAGCCCAGGCTCGATGACCACGCCCTGGCCCTCAAGCCCGATCGCGATGCCGTAGGCTTGGATCGTCGCGAGGAAGACCGTGCCGTAGCGGGTGTACTGGTTGATCTTCTTGCGGCCCTGCTCGCCCTCTTTCTTGAGCTGCTCAAGCTTGGGCACCATCGTCGTCATCAGCTGCATGATGATCGACGCGGAGATGTAGGGCATGATGCCGAGCGCGAAGATCGCCATCCGCTCGATGGCGCCGCCCGCGAACATGTTCACAACCCCGAGGATGCCCTGTTGGGTCTGCTCGATGAAGCGGGCCAGCTCGATCGGGTTGATGCCCGGCATCGGGATATGGGTGCCGATCCGGTAGACGATCAGGATCGCGATCGTGAACAGAATGCGCTGCTGGAGCTCCTTGGCTTTGCCGAAGGTGCTCCAGCTCATGTTGGCGGCGAGTTGTTCGGCGGCGGACGCCATGCCTGTCTCCGTTCAGAACTCGGTGCGTCGCCCCGGCCGGCGTCCCGGCCGAGCGACGTGGCGGCGGAGACCCTAAGCGGCCTCCGACCCGGTATCCTTGGCGGCGCCCGTCACCTTGACCGCGCCGCCGGCTTTCTCGACCGCTTCGATCGCGGCCTTCGAGGCCCCGGTCACGGTCAGCGTCAGGCCGACGCTCAGTTCGCCGCGGCCGAGGAGCCGCACGCCGTCGCGCAGCCGGCGCACCACGCCGGTTTCGAGCAGCAGCCCCTCGTCGACCGCATCGCCCGCCTTCAGCTTGCCGGCGTCGACGGCGGCCTGCAGCGTGCTGAGATTGATGACGGCGTAAGACTTTTTAAAGGGCACATTGAAGCCGCGCTTCGGAAGGCGGCGGTGGAGCGGCATCTGGCCGCCCTCGAAACCCTTGATCGCGACGCCCGACCGCGAGGTCTGGCCCTTGATCCCGCGGCCGCCCATCTTGCCCTTGCCCGATCCCGGGCCGCGGCCGATGCGCTTGCGGCGCTTGGTTGAGCCCTCGGCGGGGCGCAGATCCTTCAGATCCATGACGCGTCTCCTTCTCCGTCGGATCGCAGCGCGGCGTCATCGCGGCGCGACCATCGACATGGCGCCGGCCCGGAAGGGCGCGGCGGCGCGGGCTCAGCCGCGCTCTTCGATCACCTCGACCAGGTGAGCGACCTTGCGGATCATGCCGCGCACCGCCGGCGTGTCCTCAAGCTCGCGCACCTTGTGCATTTTGTTAAGCCCGAGCCCCACCAGGGTCGCGCGCTGGTCGCCGGGACGGCGGATCGGGCTGCCGATCTGCCTGATTACGACTGTCTTCTTGGTCTCGGCCATCAGCTCGCCTCCGTTTCGACGGA
This sequence comes from Pseudomonadota bacterium, assembly GCA_039819865.1. Taxonomy (GTDB): domain Bacteria; phylum Pseudomonadota; class Alphaproteobacteria; order Rhodobacterales; family Rhodobacteraceae; genus JBCBRF01. Next base: position 26,520 of record JBCBRF010000004.1, read on the forward strand.
CGCCTCGGACCGCTTCGGCAGGATGTCGGACGGCTTCTTGCCGCGCCGGGCCGCCACCATGCGGGGGCTGTTCTCTTTGCTCAGCGCGTCGAAGGTGGCGCGGACCATGTTGTAGGGGTTCTGCGAGCCCAAGGACTTCGCGACCACGTCCTGCACGCCGAGGGTCTCGAACACCGCGCGCATCGGGCCGCCAGCGATGATGCCGGTGCCCTGCGGAGCGGCGCGCATGATGATCTTGCCCGCGCCCCAACGACCCTCGATGTCGTGGTGGATGGTCCGGCCCTCGCGCAGAGGCACGCGGATCATCCGCTGCTTGGCCTGCTCGGTGGCCTTGCGGATCGCCTCCGGGACCTCCTTGGCCTTGCCGTGGCCGAAGCCGACCCGGCCCTTCTGATCGCCGACGACGACCAGAGCGGCGAAGCCGAAGCGCCGGCCGCCCTTCACAACCTTGGCGACCCGGTTGATGTGGACCAGACGGTCGACGAATTCGCTGTCGCGATCGTCATCCCGGCCGCCCCGGCGATTGTCGCGGTCCTCGCGCGCCATGGCTCGAGCCTCCTTAGAATTTCAGACCGCCCTCGCGGGCGGCTTCGGCCAGGGCTTTCACCCGGCCATGGAACAGATACGCGCCGCGGTCGAAGAAGACCTCCTCGACGCCCTTTTCCTTGGCGCGCTCGGCGATCAGCTGACCGACCTTGGTCGCGGCCTCGATGTTGCGCTTGCCCTTGAGGCCCAGATCCGGCTCGATCGTCGAGGCGGCGCAGATGGTCGCCCCTTGGGTGTCGTCGATGATCTGGGCGTAGATGTTCTGCGAGCTGCGGAACACCGACAGGCGCAGGCGGCCGCGCGCCATCCGCTTCAGCTTGTTGCGCACCCGGATACGGCGACGGGCGGCGTTGACGTGTTTCTTCAGCGGCATCGAACCCGCTCTCCCTCAACATCTGGGGCCCAAACCCGCCTCCGGGGCCCGACCTGTCGGGTCGGGCCGGCGCGGACGCGCAGCCTCACTTCTTCTTGCCTTCCTTCCGGAAGATGTACTCGTCGGCGTACTTGATCCCCTTGCCTTTGTAGGGCTCGGGGCGGCGCCAGTCGCGGATCTTCGCGGCGACCTCGCCGACGACCTGCGCGTCGGAGCCCGAGATCTCGATCTCGGTCGGCTTCGGGCATTTCACGTCGATGCCGGCCGGGATCGCGAACTCGACATCGTGGCTGTAACCGAGCGCCATCTTCAGGGTCGAGCCCTGGACCTGCGCGCGGTAGCCGACGCCGTTGACCTCGAGCTTCTTCTGGAAGCCGTCGGTCACGCCGGTCACCAGGTTCTGCACGCGGGTGCGGGCCATGCCCCACATCTGACGGGCGCGCTTGCTGTCGCCGCGCGGCGTCACCTTGATCTCGGCGCCCTCGAGCGCCACCGACACGTCGTCCGGGCAGGTGAAGGAGAGCTGGCCCTTCGGACCCTTCACATCGACCTGCTGGCCGTTCACGGTCGCCGTCACCTTGTCCGGAATGGCGACCGGTCTTTTTCCAATTCGCGACATCGCCGTCCCCTTAGAACACCGTGCAGAGCACTTCGCCGCCGACGTTCAGCTCGCGCGCGCGGGCGTCGGACATGACGCCTCGGTTGGTCGAGATGATCGCGACGCCGAGGCCGTTGCGGACCTGCGGCAGCGCTTCCGAGCCCGAATAGGCGCGGCGGCCAGGCTTCGAGTAGCGCCGCAGCTCCCGAATGACGGGCTCGCCCTCATAGTATTTGAGTGCGATTTCGAACTCGGGCTTGCGGTCTTCACCCGTGCGCTCGTAGCCGCGGATGAAGCCTTCGTCTTTCAGCACGTCCAAAACCCAGCCCCGCAGCTTAGACGCAGGGGTGCGGACCGTAGACTTGTTGCGCAGCTGCGCGTTGCGGATGCGGGCGAGCATGTCGCCGAGCGGATCGTTGATCGACATTGACTCCCCTCACCAGCTCGACTTGACGACGCCGGGCAGCAGGCCCTGGCTGCCCAGATCGCGCAGCGCGATCCGGCTCATCTTCAGCTTGCGGTAATAGGCCTTCGGGCGGCCCGACACCTCGCAGCGGTTGTGCAGCCGGGTCGCCGAGCTGTTGCGCGGCAGCTTCGCGAGCTTGAGGCGCGCTTTAAACCGCTCCTCCATCGGAAGCTCCTCGTTCGAGGCGATGGCTTTCAGCTCCGCCCGCTTCTCCGCGTATTGAGCCACCAGGCGGCGCCGCTTCTTTTCGCGCTCGACCATCGAGACTTTCGCCATGTCGCGTGCTCCCGTGATCAGTTCATGAACGGCATATTGAAGTGCTTCAGCAGGGCCTTGGCCTCCGCGTCCGACTTCGCCGTGGTGCAGATGATAACGTCCATTCCCCAGACCTGATCGACCTTGTCGTACTCGATCTCGGGGAAGACGATGTGCTCTTTGATCCCCATCGCGTAGTTGCCGCGGCCGTCGAACGACTTGCCGCTGATCCCGCGAAAGTCCCGAATGCGCGGCATCGCGATGGTGATCAAACGATCCAGGAAATCGTACATGCGGGCGCGGCGCAGCGTGACCTTGCAGCCGAGCGGCATGCCCTCGCGCACCTTGAAGCCCGCGATCGAGGTCTTGGCGCGCGTGATCACCGGCTTCTGACCCGCGATCGCCATCAGGTCGTCATGGGCCGAGCGGACTTTCTTGCTGTCCGCCACCGCCTCGCCGACGCCCATGTTCAGGACGATCTTGTCCAGACGCGGGATCATCATGTCGTTCTTGTAGGAGAACTCTTCCTTGAGAGCGCTCCGGATCTTGTCGTGGTAGTGCGTCTGGAGACGCGCGACATAGGCCTCGGCGGCCTCGGGCGCATCAATGGTCTCGGTCTCAGCCATCGGTTACTTCCCCGCCTTTTCTTCGATGACCTCGCCCGACTTCTTCGCGAAGCGGACCTTTTTGCCGTCCTCGAGAATCTTGAAGCCCACGCGGGTCGGCTCGCCGGTCTTGGGATCCTCGAGCATCAGGTTCGACAGATCGATCGACTGCTCGCGCGGGATCCGACCGCCCTGGCTCGACTGGGTCTGCTTCTCGTTGTGGATCGCCATGTTCAGACCGCCGACGATCGCCTTGTTCTCCGCCGGGATCACGCGGACGATCTCGCCGCGCTTGCCGTTGACGTCGCGGTTCGTCTTGGTCTTGTTGCCGCCCGCGACGACGATGACGCGGTCGCCCTTTTTCAGCTTCGCCGCCATCACAGCACCTCCGGGGCCAAGCTGATGATTTTCATGAAGTTCTTGGCGCGGAGCTCGCGCACCACCGGACCGAAGATCCGGGTGCCGACGGGCTCGTTGTTGTTGTTGAGGATGACCGCCGCGTTCTTGTCGAAGCGGATCACGGTGCCGTCGTCGCGACGGACCTCCTTGGCGGTGCGCACCACGACGGCCTTGCGCACGTCGCCCTTTTTCACGCGGCCGCGCGGGATCGCCTCCTTGACGGAGACGACGATGATGTCGCCCACGCGAGCGTAGCGCCGACCGGCGCCGCCCAGAACCTTGATGCACTGGACAAGTTTCGCGCCGCTGTTGTCGGCGACGTCGAGCTTGGTCTCGTTCTGAATCACGTCACTTCACTCCGACCTTCGCGCATCGGCCCCTTGATCCAGGCGTCGCGCGGGGTTTCAGGAGCGTCAGGTCACTCGGCCGGCGCGGCCTCCGCCGCCGCCTCGTGCGCCGCCGCCTCCGCCGCATCGGTGTCCGCCTTCCGCTCGAGGCGCGAAGCCTCCAGCTCGGCGTCGATGGTGGCGGTGACAAGCTCCCAACGCTTCATCTTCGATTTCGGCGCACACTCGATGATCCGGACCATTTCGCCTTCGGTCGCGGCGTTCACTTCGTCATGCGCGCGGTACTTCTTAGTCTTCCGCACGGTTTTCTTCAGGACCGGATGCTGAAACGCGCGCTCGACCAAAACCGTGATGGTCTTGTCGTTCTTGGCGCTCACCACGCGGCCTTGCAGAATGCGCTTCGGCATCGTCTTCCCTTCTCCGCGAGCCCGTCAGACGGCTCGTTTAGGCGCTCTCGCCGGCCGATTCGCCGGCGGCGGCGCGCGCCTTCTCATTCAAAACCGTTTTCACACGGGCGACGTCTCGGCGAACGTCCCGCACCCGAGCCGGGTTCTCCAGCTCGCCCGAGGCGTCGCGAAACCGCAGGTTGAACTGCTCCTTCTTCAGCGCCAGCAGCTCTGTCCGAAGTTCGTCCAACGTCTTGGCCCGCAGGTCTTTCGCGTCCATAGCCTCAGTCCTCATCGCCGCGCGTCGGCGGCCTCAAGGCGAAAACGACGACGGCGCGGCGCGCGGCTGCGCGCCTCGCTCACCAGTCTTCGCGTTGAATGATCCGGCACTTGACCGGGAGTTTCATGGCCCCCAATCGAAGCGCCTCTCTTGCAATAGGTTCGGCCACGCCGTCAATCTCAAACATGACGCGGCCGGGCTTCACTTTGCAGGCCCAGTACTCGACGGAGCCCTTGCCCTTGCCCATCCGCACCTCGGTCGGCTTCTTCGACACCGGCACGTCCGGGAAGATGCGAATCCAGACCCGCCCCTGACGCTTCATGTAGCGGGTGATGGCGCGACGGGCGGCTTCGATCTGGCGCGCGGTCACGCGCTCCGGCTCGGTCGATTTCAGACCAAAGGTGCCGAAGTTCAGACGCGTGCCGCCCTTGGCCTCGCCATGGATCCGGCCCTTGTGCTGTTTGCGGAACTTTGTCCGTTTCGGAGAAAGCATCTCTCTCGTCTCCTCTCAGCGCTCTCAGGCCCGATCGCGGTCGCCACGGCCGCGGCCACGGCCGCCGCCCGGACGATCACGATCCCGGTCGCCGCCGCGCGGCGGACGGCCGCCGCCGCCCTCCTGCAGCTCCGAGCTGCGCTTGTCGCGCGCCTGGGGGTCGTGGTCCATGATCTCGCCCCGGAAGATCCAGGTCTTGATCCCGATGATGCCGTAGGCGGTCTTCGCCTCGGCGTGCGCATAGTCGATATCGGCGCGCAGCGTGTGCAGCGGCACGCGGCCCTCGCGGTACCACTCGGTCCGGGCGATCTCCGCGCCGCCGAGACGGCCGGCGCAGTTGATCCGGACGCCCTGGGCGCCCATGCGCATCGCGTTCTGCACGGCGCGCTTCAGGGCGCGGCGGAACGAGACCCGGCGCTCGAGCTGCTGGGCGATGTTCTCGCAGACCAGCTGAGCGTCGATCTCGGGCTTGCGCACCTCGACGATGTTCAGGTGCAGCTCGCTTTTGGTGAAGCGGGCCAGCTTCTGGCGCAGCTTTTCGATATCCGCGCCCTTCTTGCCGATGATCACGCCCGGCCGCGCGGTGTGCACGGTGACGCGGCATTTGCGGTGCGGACGCTCGATCACGACGCGGCTGACGCCGGCCTGCTTGCACTCGTCCTTAACGAACTCGCGGATCGCCAGGTCCTCGTGCACCAGGGCGCCGTAGTCCTTCTTGTCGGCGTACCAGCGGCTCTCCCAAGTCCGGTTGATGCCGAGGCGCAGGCCGATCGGGTTTACTTTGTGTCCCATCGTTCGGTTCCTTACTCGGCGTCTTCGGTCACTTCGCGCACCTTGATGGTGATCTCCGCGAAGGGTTTGTGGATGCGGCCGAAACGGCCCCGGGCGCGCGGACGGCCGCGCTTCAGCACCAGGTTCTTGCCGACCCAGGCCTCCGCGACGACCAGGCTGTCGACGTCGAGACTGTGATTGTTCTCGGCGTTGGCGATCGCGGATTGGAGCGTCTTGCGGACGTCCTCGGCGATGCGCTTCTTCGAGAACATCAGCTCCGCCAACGCGTCGTTGACCGGCAGGCCGCGGATCGACTGGGCCACCAGATTGAGCTTCTGGGGGCTCACCCGCAGCATGCGGGTCTTGGCGATCGCCTCGTTGTCCGCCGCGCGCCGCAGATTCTTGCCGTCGGGGCCGCGTTGCGGGCGGCGCTGCGGCGAGGACGGCGCGCGAACCGACTGGGCGGCTTGTTCCAGCGTCTCTTCAGCCATGGCTTATTTCCGCTTCGCTTTCTTGTCGGCCGCGTGCCCGTAATAGGTCCGCGACGGCGAGAATTCGCCGAACTTGTGGCCAATCATTTCTTCGGACACCAGCACGGGGATGTGCTTCTGACCGTTGTAGACGCCGAAGGTCAGCCCGACGAATTGCGGCAGGATCGTCGAACGGCGCGACCAGATCTTGATCACTTCCTTCCGACCGGACTCCCGCGCAGCGGCGGCCTTCTTCAACACGTGCCCGTCGACGAACGGGCCTTTCCAAACCGAACGCGGCATGCTCCTGGCCCTCCTTATTTCTTCCGCTGATGGCGGGAGCGGATGATGAACTTATCCGTCGACTTATTGGTGCGGGTCCGACGGCCCTTGGTGGGCTTGCCCCACGGGGTCACCGGGTGACGGCCGCCCGAGGTGCGGCCCTCGCCGCCGCCGTGCGGGTGATCGATCGGGTTCATCGCGACGCCGCGGACCGCCGGGCGTTTGCCTTGGTGACGGGTCCGGCCGGCCTTGCCGAAATTCTGGTTCGAATGATCCGAGTTCGACACCGCGCCGACGGTCGCCATGCAATCCTGGCGCACCATGCGAAGCTCGCCCGAGCCGAGGCGAATCTGGGCGTAGCCGCCGTCGCGACCGACGAACTGGGCGTAGGAGCCCGCCGAGCGCGCGATCTGACCGCCCTTGCCCGGCTTCAGCTCCACATTGTGAATGATCGAGCCGACCGGCATGCCGGAGAGCGGCATCGCGTTGCCCGGCTTCACATCCACCTTCGAGCCGGCGACGACCGTGTCGCCCTCGGCCAGGCGCTGCGGCGCCAGAATATACGCCTTCTCGCCATCCTCATATTTGAGGAGCGCGATGAACGCGGTCCGGTTCGGGTCGTACTCGATCCGCTCGACGGTCGCGGGGACATTCCACTTCCGCCGCTTGAAATCGACGATGCGGTAGAGCTTCTTCGCTCCGCCGCCGATCCGACGCGCCGTGATCCGGCCAGTGTTGTTGCGGCCGCCCGATTTGGTCAGACCCTCGGTCAGGGTCTTTTCCGGACGGCCTTTGTACAACCCGGCGCGGTCGATCAGAACCAGCCCGCGCTGGCCCGGCGAAGTCGGCTTGAAGGTTTTCAACGCCATTTCGGTCGCCTGTCTTTCTGTCTTCCGCGGGCTCCTCTCGGAGCGCCGATAGAGGTTGCGGCCGGGCGGTTAGAGCCCGGTCGTCACATCGATCATGTGCCCTTCCTCGAGCGTCACGACCGCCTTCTTGTAGTCGCTCCGACGGCCCGGACGGCCGCGGAACATCTTCTTTTTGCCGACCTGGACCAACGTGTTGACCTTGCGGACCTTCACGTTGAACAGGGCCTCGACCGCCTCTTTGATCTTCGGCTTGGTCGCGGTCAGCGCGACCTCGAAGACCACCGCGTTGTGCTCCGAGGCCATGGTCGCCTTTTCGGTGATCAGCGGACGGCGGATCACGTCGTAATGCTCGGGCCGGATCGTCATGCCGAGGCCTCCTCAGGGTTCACAGCCGGTTGCGGCCGGCGGTTCGGGCCCGAGGACAGGCGGTCGATCAGCCCCTCGAGGCCCGCCTTGGTCACCACGAGCGTTTCCTGACGCAGAATGTCATAGACGTTCGCGCCGGCGCTCGGGATCACGACCAGCTCCTGCAGGTTCTGCGAGGCGCGGCGGAAGTTCTGATCGATTTCGGCGCCGTCGATGACCAGCGCCTTGCCCCAGTTCAGCTTCTCCAACCGCTCGCGCAGCGCCTTGGTCTTGTGCGTGTCGACCGTCGCAGCGTCGAGAACCACCAGCTTGCCGTTCTGCGCCTTCGAGGACAGGGCGTGCTTCAGGCCGAGCGCGCGGATCTTCTTCGGCAGGTCGTGCTCGTAGGACCGCGGGGTCGGCCCCTTGTAGGTGCCGCCATGGCGGAAGATCGGCGCGCCGCGGGAGCCGTGGCGCGCGCCGCCGGTGCCCTTCTGGCGGTAGATCTTCTTGGTCGAATAGCTGACCTCGGACCGGCCCTTGACCTTGTGGGTGCCGGCGCGGCGCTTGGCGAGCTGCCAGCGGACCACCCGATGCAACAGGTCGGCGCGCGGCGTCTCGATGCCGAAGATGGCGTCGTCGAGTTCGACCTCGCCGACTTCGGCCGCATCTAAGCTGACGACCGGGGCTTTCATTCTTCACCTCGCTCAGCGGGGGTTTCCGGAGCGGCCTCTGGAGCCGGCGCTTCGACCGCCTTGATGGCCGCCGGATGCGGCAAGCCGTCCGGCGCTTTGCGCTTCACCGCGTCGCGCACGGTGACCCAGCCGCCCTTCGGACCCGGAACCGCGCCCTTCACAAACACCAGACCCCGATCGGCGTCGGTCTTCACGACCTCCAGGTTCTGCACGGTCACCCGCGCGTCGCCCATATGGCCGGCCATCTTCTTGCCTTTGAAGACCTTGCCCGGATCCTGACACTGGCCCGTCGAGCCGTGGCTACGGTGCGAGATCGACACGCCGTGCGACGCTCGGAGGCCGCTGAAGTTGTGCCGCTTCATCGCGCCGGCGAAGCCTTTGCCGATCGAGGTGCCGACGACATCCACGGGCTGACCCGCGATGAAGTGGTCCGCCGTGATCTCCGCGCCAACGTCGATCATGTTGTCCGGGCTCACCCGGAACTCGACGACCTTGCGCTTCGGCGCCACGCTCGCCTTCGCGAAATGGCCGCGCATCGGCTTCGAGACGTTCTTCGGTTTCGCGAAGCCTGCGCCGAGCTGAACGGCGGTGTAGCCGTCCTTCTCGGTCGTGCGCTGCGCGACGACCTGGAGGCCCTCGATCCGAAGCACCGTTACGGGCGTCTGCTTGCCGTCGTCTGAAAAGACGCGCGTCATGCCCAACTTCTGTGCGATCACGCCTGAACGCATTTTGGGCCCTCCTTATCCATAGGTCTCCAAGGCGCCGAAGCGGCGCGGGAGACGTAGAAGTTCACCGTTAGAGCTTGATCTCGACATCCACGCCGGCGGCGAGGTCGAGCTTCATCAGCGCGTCCACCGTCTGCGGGGTCGGATCCACGATGTCCAAGAGCCGCTTGTGGGTGCGGATCTCGAACTGCTCGCGGCTCTTCTTGTCGACGTGCGGCCCCCGCAGCACCGTATACTTCTCGATCCGCGTCGGCAGAGGGATCGGCCCGCGCACCTGCGCGCCCGTCCGCTTCGCCGTGCTGACGATCTCGCGCGTCGAGGTGTCGAGCACGCGGTGATCGAACGCCTTCAGGCGAATTCGAATATTCTGGCCTTGCATCCGCCAAACGCCTCTATCAGGGCCACGCCCGCTCTGGCGCAACCTGCCACTCCGGATCGACCGCCGATGCGGCCGGGGAGCCCAAAAAATGAACCGGGCCGGGGGTTTGGGCCCCCGGCCCGGCGCTACTTCGATCGAGCGGTTACTCGATGATCTTCGAGACGACGCCCGCGCCGACGGTCCGGCCGCCTTCGCGGATCGCGAAGCGCAGCTTTTCTTCCATGGCGATCGGGGCGATCAGCTCGACATTCATTTTCACGTTGTCGCCCGGCATGACCATCTCGGTGCCCTCGGGCAGAGACACGGTGCCGGTGACGTCCGTCGTCCGGAAGTAGAACTGCGGACGGTAGTTCGTGAAGAACGGGGTGTGGCGGCCGCCTTCCTCTTTGGTGAGGATGTAGGCCTCGGCCTCGAACTTCATGTGCGGCTTCACCGAACCCGGCTTGCAGAGCACCTGGCCGCGCTCGACGCCCTCGCGATCGACGCCGCGGAGCAGCGCGCCGATGTTGTCGCCGGCCTGCCCCTGGTCGAGCAGTTTGCGGAACATCTCGACGCCGGTGACCGTGGTCTTCTTGGTGTCGCGGATGCCGACGATCTCGATCTCTTCGCCAACCTTCACGATGCCGCGCTCGACGCGGCCGGTCACGACCGTGCCGCGGCCCGAGATCGAGAACACGTCCTCGACCGGCATCAGGAAGGGCTGGTCGATCGGACGGTCCGGGGTCGGGATCGACTCGTCGACGGCCTCCATCAGCGCGATGATCTTCTCTTTGCCGATGGACTCATCGCGTCCCTCGACCGCGGCGAGCGCGGAGCCCGCGACGATCGGAATGTCGTCGCCCGGGAAATCGTAAGAGCTGAGGAGCTCGCGCACCTCCATCTCGACGAGCTCCAGAAGCTCCTCGTCGTCGACCTGGTCGACTTTGTTCAGGAACACGACAAGCGCCGGCACGCCGACCTGGCGGGCGAGCAGGATGTGCTCGCGGGTCTGCGGCATCGGGCCGTCGGCGGCGTTCACCACCAGAATCGCGCCGTCCATCTGGGCCGCGCCGGTGATCATGTTCTTCACGTAGTCGGCGTGGCCGGGGCAGTCGACGTGGGCGTAGTGCCGGTTCAAGGTCTCATACTCCACGTGTGCGGTGGAGATGGTGATGCCGCGCGCCTTCTCTTCCGGCGCGCTGTCGATCTCGTCGTAGCCCTTCGCCGTGCCGCCGCCTTGCTCCGCCATCACCATGGTGATCGCGGCGGTGAGCGTGGTCTTGCCGTGATCAACGTGACCAATCGTGCCGATGTTCACGTGCGGCTTATTACGCTCGAACTTCTCCTTGGCCATGTCGTCTTACCCCTTTTTAGGAGGCCCTCTATTTTCTAAGCGGCTGCGCGCTCGTGGCGAGCCCCGCGCCTTATCTGTGGAAGCCGTCGGCGGCAAGCGCAGAATGCGCCGGCCGCCGATCGGCGAGGCCCGCGCCTGTTAGGACGCGTACTTCGCCTGAATCTCTTCGCTCACGTTCTGCGGCACCGGGTCGTAGTGGTCGAACTGCATCGTGAACTGCGCGCGGCCCGAAGACATCGAGCGCAAGTTATTGATATAGCCGAACATGTTGGCCAGCGGGACGAAGGCGTTGACGACGTTGGCGACGCCGCGGGGCTCCGTGCCCTGCACCATGCCGCGGCGGGCGTTCAGGTCGCCAATGATGTCGCCGACATACTCCTCCGGGGTCACCACCTCGACCTTCATCATCGGCTCGAGCAGCTTGGCGCCGGCCTTCTTCAGGCCTTCGCGCATCGCGGCGCGGCTGGCGATCTCGAACGCGAGGACCGAGGAGTCCACGTCGTGGAAGGCGCCGTCGATCAGGCGGACCTTGAAGTCGATCACCGGGAAGCCCGCCAGCGGACCGCTGTCCATGACCGAGTTGATGCCCTTCTCGACGCCCGGGATATACTCCCTCGGCACCGAGCCGCCGACGATCTCGGAGGTGAAGGAGTAGCCTTCGCCCGACTCCGTCGGCGAGATCACAAGCTTGACGCGCGCGAACTGCCCCGTGCCGCCCGACTGCTTCTTGTGCGTGTAATCGACCTCGGCCTCGTGGCTGATGGTCTCGCGATACGCCACCTGCGGCGCGCCGATGTTGGCCTCGACCTTGAACTCCCGCTTCATGCGGTCGACCAGAATATCGAGGTGCAGCTCGCCCATGCCCTTCATGATGGTCTGGCCGGACTCGAGGTCGGTCTCGACGCGGAAGGACGGGTCTTCGGCGGCCAGGCGCTGCAGGGCGAGGCCCATCTTCTCCTGGTCGGCCTTCGATTTCGGCTCGACGGCGATCTCGATCACCGGGTCCGGGAAGGTCATCGTCTCGAGGACCACCGGCTGCGCCTTGTCGCAGAGGGTGTCGCCGGTCGTCGTCTCCTTCAGGCCCGCGAGCGCGATGATGTCGCCCGCAAAGGCCTCGTCAATCTCCTCGCGGTTGTTCGAGTGCATCATCATCATGCGCCCGATCCGCTCCTGCTTGCCCTTCGTCGAGTTGAGCATGCTGGCGCCCTTGTTCATCTTCCCCGAATAGATCCGGGTGAAGGTCAGGGAGCCCACGAACGGGTCGTTCATGATCTTAAAGGCGAGGGCCGACAGCGGCTGGCTGTCGTCGGCGCGGCGCTCGATGTTCCGCGTCTCGCTCTCGTCGCCCGGCTTGAAGCCCATGTAGGGCGGGACGTCGAGCGGGCCGGGGAGGAAGTCGATCACGGCGTTCAGCATCGGCTGCACGCCCTTGTTCTTAAAGGACGAACCGCAGATCACCGGAACGAAAGCCATGGACAGCGTGCCCATGCGGAGCAGCTTGCGGAGGGTTTCAACGTCCGGCTCCTCGCCCTCGAGGTACCGCTCGGTCCACTCCTCGTCGACCTCGACGGCGCTCTCGATCATGAAGGAGCGCATCTCATCGCACTTGTCCTTCAGCTCGTCGCGGATCGGTTTGCGGACCCAGGAGGCTCCGAGATCTTCGCCCTGCCAGACCCACTCCTCCATGGTGATCAGGTCGACCGCGCCCTCGAGCTCGGTCTCGGCGCCGATCGGGCACTGGATCGGGACCGGCAGCGCGCCGGTGCGGTCCTTGATCATCTCGACGCAGCGGAAGAAGTCCGCGCCGATCTTGTCCATCTTGTTCACGTAGACGATGCGCGGGACCTTGTAGCGGTCGGCCTGACGCCACACCGTCTCGGTCTGCGGCTCGACGCCGGCGTTCGCATCGAGCACGCACACCGCGCCGTCGAGCACCGCAAGCGACCGCTCGACCTCGATGGTGAAGTCCACGTGGCCGGGGGTGTCGATGATGTTGAAACGGAACTTCGGCGTCTGCGCGGTCTCACCGTCCTCGGTGCGCTCCCAGAAGGTCGTGGTCGCCGCCGACGTGATCGTGATGCCGCGCTCCTGCTCCTGCTCCATCCAGTCCATGGTCGCAGCGCCGTCGTGCACTTCGCCGATCTTGTGCGACTTGCCCGTGTAGAACAGAATACGCTCTGTCGTCGTGGTCTTACCAGCGTCGATGTGCGCCATGATTCCGAAGTTTCGGTAGCGCTCCAGCGGATAATCGCGGGCCATCGTCAGGCTCCTCAGTCTTGCCTCGGCGTCGCTTGCTCAGCGCGCAGCACGGCTGCGTGTCTCGCGGCCCCCAACCCGGACCGTGGACGTGCTCTTACCGCGCTTGGCGGCGCTTACCAGCGATAATGCGAGAAGGCTCGGTTCGCTTCGGCCATTTTGTGGACGTCTTCGCGCTTCTTGACCGCAGTGCCGCGGGTGTTGAGCGCGTCGAGCAGCTCGGCCGAGAGCCGCTCCTCCATCGTGTTCTCGTTGCGGTTGCGGGCGGCGGTGATCAACCAGCGGATCGCCAGCGCCTCGCGACGCTCCGGCCGAACCTCGACCGGCACCTGATAGGTCGCACCGCCGACGCGGCGGGAGCGGACCTCGACGGACGGCTTCACATTGTCGAGCGCTTCGTGGAAGGCCTCGACCGGATCGCGGCGCGAGCGCTGCTCGACGCGATCGAGCGCGCCATAGACGATGCCCTCGGCGGCCGACTTCTTGCCGTCGTACATCAGGTTGTTCATGAACTTGGTCAGGACGCGGTCGCCAAACTTGGCGTCCGGCAGAACTTCCCGTTTCTCAGCGCGGTGACGACGCGACATGTTTCCGTTCCTCTCGCGCTGTTCTTACTTCGGCTTCTTGGCGCCGTATTTCGAGCGGCGCTGCTTGCGGTCCTTGACGCCCTGCGTGTCGAGCACGCCGCGCAGGATGTGGTAGCGGACGCCGGGCAGATCCTTCACGCGGCCGCCGCGGATCAGCACGACCGAGTGCTCCTGCAGGTTGTGCCCCTCGCCCGGGATGTACGAGATGACCTCGTAGCCGTTGGTGAGACGAACCTTCGCGACCTTCCGGAGCGCCGAGTTCGGCTTCTTCGGCGTCGTCGTGTAGACGCGCGTGCAAACCCCGCGCTTCTGCGGGTTCGACTCCAGGTGGAGCGAGGCGTTCCGGCGCGCCTTCGGCTGACGCGGCTTACGGATCAACTGCTGGATCGTCGGCATCGAGTCCCGTCTATCCCATCAAATACGCAGAGCGACCGCCGCGGCCAGGATCGAGATCCGGCCGGACAGCTGAGCGCAGAGGATCGGAGCCCGATCATGCTCGCCGCTACAATGGCTGTGACACCGCATTAACCGAGGGCCAACGCGATGCGTGGACACTAGGGATCGCGAAACCACCGGTCAAGCCGAATCCGTGCGCTTTTCAACGGACGGCGACCCAGCCCTCGGGATCCTCCGCCATGTCCGCCTCACCGACCCCTCAGCCCGCCCTCGAGAAGCTGTTCGAGCTCGAGCACCATGTCGTCAAAGCCGTGTTTTTCCATCAGGCGCGCGGCACGGTGGTCACGTTCGAGCCGATGACCTCGACGCTCGACACCATGAGCACGGTCGAAGGCATGGGCGAGCGGTTCTATCAGGGCATGGGGTTCAACACGGTCGCGGTGATCCCACGGGGGCAGAGCTGGTACCGGACGCCCGACATCCTGAAATTCCTGGCGCAGCTGGTCGATAGCGGGACGCTGCGGCGCTATCCGATGACCGCAACTTTCGGGTTCTCGATGGGGGCATACGGCGCGATGACCTATGCGGCGCTGCTCGGCGCCGACGCCGTTCTGTCGGTCGCCCCGATCACCAGCCTCGATCCGCGCGTCGCGCCGTTCGAGACGCGGTTCAACACCGATCTGCCGGTGGACTGGGACGGGCCGTGCGTCGACGGCGCGGTCGGCGTGGCGGAGACCAACCGCTTCGTCTGCGTCTACGATCCGCTCAGCCCGCCCGACGACGCGCATATGCGCCGGGTGATCAAGGCGCGTGAGGCGATGGGGCTCGGCGGGCAGTATCTGCGGCTGCCGGGGGTCGGGCACAAGACGATGGGGCCGCTGGTGTTCCTCGACCTGATCAAGACGCTGTCGGCGCAGACGCTGTCGGGGTCGATCGACGCCGCCGCGTTCCACCGCGCGGCGCGGGCGCGGCGGCGGCTCGAGCAGTATTACGTCACGATGGCCGGGTCGCATCGGGTGCGATGCAGCCGGGCGTTCCAGCGGATCGTCTCGGAGCGCAAGGCGGCGATGCGGCGGAGCGGCCGGCTGATCCCGATGGTCGATCCAAAGGCCCTGCCGAATGTGGCGAACGCCGAAAAGCTGCCCTGGGCGGTGCTGGCGCAAGCGGGCGCGAGATAAAGGACGGATCGGCGATTCGTTAACCTCTCGGCAAGATCCAAGGCGCTACCCCTCGGAGCAAGCGGCGCACCCGATCCGGCGGCGTCGGATTCGCGAGGGGCGCGCTATGAAACTGGGGCAGGCGATGGCCGGGCGGTCCGGCGGGCTGGCGGAGACCCTCGCCGCGCCGACCGCGCATCGGCTCGATGTCGAACAGCACGCGCTGTTCATGCGGTTTCGAGAGCACCCCTATGGCTGCGTCGTGGCGTTCGACGAGGCGCCAGCGGAAGAGGCCGAGTTCCCCGATCGGCGCGCGCGGCTCGGCGAGCCGCTGTTTCTGCATGCAGGCTACAATGCGATCTGCGCCGTGCGGGTCGGCGAGGCCTCGGGGCGCGTCGGCGGCGCGGACGAGACGCTCGCGGATGTGCTGAACGGGCTGGCCGACAGCGGGGCGCTCGACGCGTTTCGACCGCTGCTCGGCGTCGGGCTCGGGCGCGGCGCGGACGCGGCGCTCAGCTTCGCGGATCGGCTCGGCTTCGAGGATGTGCTGGCGATTGGACCGGTTGCGGGACCCGGATCCGATTGGAGCGCGCGGGCGCGGCTCGGGCCGGTTTCGCGGCTGGTGATCGGCTGGGATCCGGAAGATCGACATGTGTCGGGGGCGGTCGGCTCACTGATGGCGCGGACGCCGAGCGCAACGCGGGTCACCGCACTGCCGACCCCGGGGCTCGGCCCCGATCTGAGCGCGGCGATCCGGCGGCGGGGTCTCTGGACCTCGCTGGTGACGGGTTTTTTGGCCGGCGGCCCGAATCCGAGCCTGTTCCGGCGGCGGCTCGCGGCGGATGCGGCGGGACGGTCGAACGGGCGTCCTTCCCATGGGGCGGCGGGGCCGGCGCTGGGGCTAGTTCGCGCGCACTGACGGGATCGCCGGAGCGCACAAAAAAACGCGGCCGAACCCTTCGGTCCGACCGCGCTGAATTTGGCGTGCTGCGATTGGCTTAGAGGATCGCGATCACTCCGCGGCCGGCATCGGGTCCTCGGCGTGAGCCTCGGGCTGAGCACCCTCGACCGGAGCCTCCAGCGCCGGCGCGGCGGCGGCTTCGGCGGCCGCCTGACGCTCCGCCAGGATCTTCCGATCCCGCTCCGCGGCGATGCCCTTCAGGCGATGGGTCGCGCCGCCGGTGCCGGCGGGGATCAGTCGGCCCACGATGACGTTCTCCTTAAGACCCACCAGCTTGTCGCGCTTGCCCTGGACGCTCGCCTCGGTGAGAACGCGCGTGGTCTCCTGGAACGACGCGGCCGAGATGAACGACCGGGTCTGCAGCGAGGCCTTGGTGATGCCGAGCAGAACCGGCGAGCCCTTGGCGGGCTCGCGCCCTTCGGCGATCGCGCGCTCGTTGATCTCTTCGAACTCGAGCTTGTCGACCTGCTCGCCCGCCAGAAGCGTGGTGTCGCCCGACTCCTCGATTTCGACCTTTTGCAGCATCTGGCGAACGATCACCTCGATGTGCTTGTCGTTGATCTTCACGCCCTGCAGTCGATAGACGTCCTGCACTTCGTTGATGAGGAAGTCGGCGAAGGCCTCGATCCCCATGATCGCCAGGATGTCGTGCGGCGCCGGCTTGCCGTCGAGAATGTACTCGCCCTTCTGGATGAAGTCGCCCTCCTGCACCGGGATGTGCTTGCCCTTCGGCAGGAGATACTCCTTCGGCTCCAAGGTCTCGTCGGTCGGCTCGATCGAGACGCGGCGCTTGTTCTTGTAGTCCTTGCCGAAGCGCACATAGCCGTCGATCTCGGCGATGACCGCGTGGTCCTTCGGACGACGGGCCTCGAACAGT
>JBCBRF010000004.1:43468-47127 GCA_039819865.1 Pseudomonadota bacterium
GTCCACCGACATGAAGTAGTGGGCCGGGTTGCCGTTATCGAGCTTGATCATCTCGCCGTCCTCGCTGACCAGGGTCAGCGCCGGCTTGAGTTCATTGCCCTTCGGCGCGGTGCGCCAGTCGGTCACCACTTTCGAGCTCATCCCGGTGGTCTCGTCCACGTCCTCACGCACCGACATGCCGGTTTGCAGGTCGACATATTTGACGATGCCGGCCTTCTCCGAGATGATCGGCAGCGTGTAGGGATCCCACTCGGCCAGCTTCTGACCGCGGGAGATCTGGTCGCCCTCCTTCACATGCAGCTTGGAGCCGTAGGTGATCTTGTGCACCGCGCGCTCTTTGCCGTTGTCGTCCACGATCGCCAGGCGGACGTTCCGGCCCATGACGATGGTGTCGCCGTCCTTGTTATTGATCAGGTTGGCGTTGCGGATCTCGAGCTTGCCCTCCTGAGAGGCCTCGACGAAGGACTGGTCGGCGAACTGCGCCGCGCCGCCGATGTGGAAGGTCCGCATCGTCAGCTGGGTGCCGGGCTCGCCGATCGACTGCGCCGCGATGATGCCGACCGCCTCGCCGACGTTCACCGGCGTGCCGCGGGCCAGATCGCGGCCGTAGCAGTTGGCGCAGACGCCGTCCTTCAGCTCGCAGGTCAGCGGCGAGCGGATGTAGACGGTCAGCACGCCCGCCCTCTCGACCGCCAAGGCGTCATTCTCGTCGAACAGGTGGCCGCGCTCGAACAGCACCTCGTCGGTCGCGGGGTCGAGGACGTCCTCCTGCGCGATGCGGCCAAGGATCCGCTCGGACAGCGAGGCGATGACCTCGCCGCCGTCCACCGCCGCGCGGGCGGTGATGCCGATATCGGTGCCGCAGTCCTGCTCCTTCACGATGCAGTCCTGCGCCACGTCCACCAGGCGGCGGGTGAGATAGCCCGAGTTCGCGGTCTTCAGCGCGGTGTCGGCCAGACCCTTCCGGGCGCCGTGGGTCGAGTTGAAGTACTCGCCCACCGTCAGACCTTCTTTGAAGTTCGCGATGATCGGCGTCTCGATGATCTCGCCGGACGGCTTGGCCATCAGGCCGCGCATCGCGCCCAGCTGACGCATCTGGGTCGGCGAACCGCGAGCGCCCGAGTGGGACATCATGTAGACCGAGTTCGGCTCCTTGGTGCGGCCGTTCTCGTCCTTCTGCACCGCGGAGATCTCGCCCATCATGGCGGTCGCGACCTGATCGGTGCACTTCGCCCAGGCGTCGACCACCTTGTTGTACTTTTCGCCCTGGGTGATGTAGCCGTCCAAGTACTGCTGCTCGAACTTCTTCACCTGATCGCGCGTGGTCTCGACGATCTCCCACTTTTTCTCCGGGATGACCATGTCGTCCTTGCCGAAGGAGATGCCGGCGCGGAACGCCTCCTGGAAGCCGAGGGACATGATCTGGTCGCAGAACATGACCGACTCTTTCTGACCGCAGTGACGGTAGACCGCGTCGATGACCTCGCCGATGTCGCGCTTGCGGAGCACCCGGTTGACGAGGTCGAAGCGGATCCCCGGCGCTTTCGGCAGCAGGTTGGCGAGCTTCATGCGGCCCGGCGTGCCCACGACGCGTTCAAACACGGTCTCGCCGTCGGCGTTCTGGGTCTCGAAGCGCATCGTCACTTTCGAGTGCAGTGTGACGACGCCGTTATGGAGCGCGTGTTCGATCTCCGACATATCGGAGAAGATCATGCCCTCGCCCGGCTCACCCTCTTTCTCGAGCGACAAGTAGTAGATGCCGAGAACCATATCCTGGGACGGCACGATGATCGGCTTGCCGTTGGCCGGGCTGAGGATGTTGTTGGTGGACATCATCAGCACGCGGGCCTCGAGCTGGGCCTCGAGGCTGAGCGGCACGTGGACCGCCATCTGGTCGCCGTCGAAATCCGCGTTGAAGGCGGAGCAGACCAGCGGGTGAAGCTGGATCGCCTTGCCCTCGATCAGCACGGGCTCGAAGGCCTGGATGCCGAGGCGGTGCAGCGTGGGCGCGCGGTTCAGCAGGACCGGGTGCTCGCGGATCACCTCGTCGAGAATGTCCCAGACCTCCGGACGCTCCTTTTCGACCAGCTTCTTAGCCTGCTTCACGGTGCTCGACAGGCCCTTGGCGTCGAGGCGCGAATAGATGAACGGCTTGAACAGCTCGAGCGCCATCTTCTTCGGCAGGCCGCACTGGTGCAGCTTCAGGTTCGGACCGGTCACGATCACCGAACGGCCGGAGAAGTCCACGCGCTTGCCGAGCAGGTTCTGGCGGAAGCGGCCCTGCTTGCCCTTCAGCATGTCGGCGAGCGATTTCAGCGGACGCTTGTTGGCGCCCGTGATGACGCGGCCGCGGCGGCCGTTGTCGAACAGCGCGTCGACCGCCTCCTGCAGCATCCGCTTCTCGTTCCGGACAATGATGTCCGGCGCGCGCAGCTCGATCAGCCGCTTCAGGCGGTTGTTGCGGTTGATCACGCGTCGGTAGAGGTCGTTGAGGTCCGAGGTCGCGAAACGGCCGCCGTCGAGCGGCACCAGCGGGCGCAGCTCGGGCGGGATCACGGGCACGACCGTGAGGATCATCCATTCCGGGCGGTTGCCGGAGGAGCGGAACGCTTCGACCAGCTTCAGGCGCTTGAGGATCTTCTTCGGCTTCAGTTCGCCGGTGGCCTCGGCCAGATCCTCGCGCAGCATCTCCTCGAGCGCTTCGAGGTCGATGGCCGCGAGCATCTCGCGGATCGCCTCGGCGCCGATGCCGGCGATGAAGCTCGATTCGCCGTGCTCGTCCTGGGCCTCGAGGAATTCGTCCTCGGTCAGCATCTGGCCCTTTATCAGGGGCGTGCTGCCGGGGTCGATCACCACATACTGCTCGAAGTAGAGCACGCGCTCGAGGTCGCGCAGCGTCATGTCCAGCATCAGGCCGATGCGGGAGGGGAGCGACTTCAGGAACCAGATATGGGCGACGGGCGCGGCCAGCTCGATATGGCCCATGCGCTCGCGCCGAACCTTCTGCAGGGTCACCTCGACCCCGCATTTCTCGCAGACGATCCCTTTGAACTTCATGCGTTTGTACTTTCCGCACAAACACTCGTAGTCCTTGATCGGACCGAAAATGCGGGCGCAGAACAGGCCGTCGCGCTCCGGCTTGAAGGTCCGGTAGTTGATGGTCTCGGGCTTTTTGATCTCGCCGAAGGACCAGGAGAGGATGCGCTCGGGGCTGGCGAGCGAGACTCGGATCTCGTCGAAGGTCTTCGGCGGCGCAGGCTGCTGAAAGACGTTATTGGCGAGTTCGTTCATGGGTGCGGCTCCCAGTTATTCGCCGGAAGGCTGGCGAGGCCTTCGGATGTGGCGCCCGTCGCGGCGTGGCGGACCGCGGGGCGTAGGACGGATCGGGGCCGGTCGGCCCCACCCCAGCCCCTCCCCGGACCTAGGGAGGAGAGACGCCCAGCGGCGTCTTCGGGGAATTCGCTTTGCTCGGAGCGCGCCCATCGCAGCGGCGTCCCCCTCCCCGCTCGCGGGGAGGGGTCAGGGGTGGGGCCGCTGCGGCGGGCGCGCCGCTTCGATGAGGGGTCAGCTCTCCTCGCTGTCGAGCAGCTCGACGTTCAGGCCCAGCGAGCGGATCTCCTTGACCAGAACGTTGAAGCTCTCGGGCACCCCGGCCTCGA
>JBCBRF010000005.1:0-14888 GCA_039819865.1 Pseudomonadota bacterium
GTTCAGGTCGCAGACTTGGAGACCGGGCGGTCCGAGACCGAGCACTCCGGTGTCCGGGCTGCGGCGATCAAGAACCGCCGTCTCTCGCAACATCGTCTCGAAACTCATGCTCTCCCCTTCGCGCAGCCACTGCGCGTTTGGTTTATGCGGACGCCGCCACCGGCGTCGGTTGGGCCGGCTCAGGCCTCTTTCGGCGCCGGCGCGTCGGCCCTCAGCGCCTGTTCCGCTTCCACCGTGTCCTGGTTCGGGAAGCCGGCCAGCGAACCCGCCTCATGGGCGTCCCGCTGAATATCGACCGGGCTGGTGGCGTAGGCCGTCAACAGCTCCGCCACGGAGCGCAGAGCATGCATGTGGATCCGCTCGTAGCCGTGGCTGGCGTCGACCCCGAAGGTGACGAGCCCGGTCCGCACATCCGCCCCCGCCTCGATCGCCGAGGCGCTGTCCGACCGATAGTACCGAAACACGTCGCGCTGATGCTTGATGTCGTGCTCGACGCACAGATCGATCAGCTTGCGCGTGGTGTGATAGTCGAACGGGCCGGTCATGTCGGCCATGCCGATGGTGACGCCGAACTCCGAGCTGTACTGCCCGGGCGCGCTGCAGCCATTGTCCACCACCACCATCGAGGCGATGTCATGCGTCAGCACATGGCTCGCCCCATGGCCGACCTCCTCCGAGATCGAGAACAGGAACAGCGTGTCGACCGTCGGCGTCGAGCCGGTTTCGATGATCGCCTTCAGCGCCGCCAGCATCGAGGCCGCGCCCGCTTTGTTGTCGAGATGGCGCGAGACGATGAACCCGTTGTCGAGGAACTCGGGCTGCGGATCGATCGCGACGATGTCGCCGATCTCCACGCCGAGTTGCGCGACATGATCCGCGGTCGCCGCCTTGGCGTCGATGCGCATCTTCACATGGTCCCAACCGATCGGCGCCGTGTCCACCTCCTCGCCAAAGGCGTGTCCCGACGCCTTGGGCGGCAGGATGGTGCCGCGATAGGCCCCGCGGCCGGAGAAGATCGTCGCCCGCGCCCCTTCGGCGAAGCGCGCGGACCAGTGGCCGATCGGCGCGAGCCCCAGCCGGCCGTCGACGCCGATCGAGCGCACCTGGGCGCCGAGCGTGTCGAGATGCGAGATGATCGCGCGGGCCGGTTGCGCATCGACGCCCTCCAGCCGCGCCCGAACCGCGCCGCGCCGCGTCAGCTCGAACCGCACGCCCAGCCGATCGAGCTCTTCGCAGACCGTGCGCGCGATGGTGTCGGTGAAGCCCGCGGGGCTCGGGATCGCCAGCATCGCTTTGAGCTGGTCGCGCAGATAGTCGATGTCGATCGTCAGTCGCGCCATGGCGTCTCGCTTTCCGATTGAGCCGCCATGGCGGCGCGCGCCAGTCGCGCGGGCTCCGGCATCGACAGCGGGAACAAGAAATCGACGAACCGCTCGGCCGTCGGCTGCGGTTCATGGTTGGCGAGACCCGGTCGCTCGTTCGCCTCGACGAAAACGTACTCGGGTTGGCGCGGGCTCTTCACCATCAGGTCGATCCCGGTGACGGGAATCTCGATCGCCCGCGCCGCGCGGATCGCCGCGCCGATCAGCGTCGGATGCGTCTCTCCGGTGACGTCATGAATGGTGCCGCCCGTATGGAGGTTGGCCGTCCGCCGAACGGCGATCTCGACCCCCTCCTCCGGCGTATCCTCGAGCGAGAAGCCCGCGGCGGCCAGGCAGCGCTCGGTCTCCGCGTCGATCGGGATCCGGCTCTCCCCGCCCGTGGCGGCGGCGCGTCGCCGGCTTTGCGCCTCGATCAACGCCCGCACGGCGGAGCGGCTGTCTCCGATCACCCGCGCCGGCCTCCGGAGCGCGGCCGCCACAACTTTGTAATCGATGACGATGAGCCGCAAATCCTCGCCTTCGAAGCACTGCTCGACAAGCACGCGTTCCGACACGACGCGCGCCACCTCGATCGCGGCGCGCGTCTGCTCGAGCGTGGTGAGCCCGACCGAGACGCCGCGCCCCTGCTCGCCGCGCGCGGGCTTCACCACCAGCGAGCCGTGGGTCCTCAGAAACGCCTCGATATCGTCCTCGGCGGTGATCTGCGCCGGCGTCGCGACGCCCGCCGCCTCGACCACGCGCCGGGTCGCCGCCTTGTCGTCGCAGATCGACATCGCCACCGCCGAGGTGAACTCGGAGAGGCTTTCGCGGCACTGAACCGTCCGCCCGCCATGGGAGAGCGTGAAGAAGCCGCCCTCCGCATCCGTCACCTCGACATGGATGCCCCGCCGCCGCGCCTCGTCGACGATGATCCGCGCATAGGGGTTCAGGCTGTCGGCGACGTCGGGGCCCGTGAACAACCGCTCGTTGATCGAGTTCTTCCGCTTCACGCAGAAGTATGGGATGCGCTCGAAGCCAAGTTTTTCGTAGAGCGCGATGGCGTGCTCGTTGTCGTGGATCACCGACAGGTCGAGATATCCGCAGCCTCGCGCCTTGAAGAAATTCGTCAGGTGCCGCACCAGCGCTTCGCCCACCCCGGGCCGCGTCGCCTGCGGATGGACGGCGAGACACCAGAGCGAGGATCCCGCCTCCGGATCGCCGAAGGCGCGCCCATGATCGACGCCGGTGACCGCGCCGATGATCTCGCCGCTGGCCTCGTCCTCCGCCACGAACACCGTTACGCGCCGGGGATCCTGCCGTGTCCAAAAGAAGCTCGGCTCCGCCGGCACCATGTGCCGCGCGGCGTAGATCGCGTTCAGCGCCTCCGCGTCCGAGCGCGAGGTCAGACGGCGGATGAAATAGCCTTTGGGCTGGCGCTTCGAGGGCCGATATGTCGCCAGATCGAGCCGATAGGTGTGCGACGGATCGAGAAACAGCTCCTGCGGGGCCGCGGCCAGCAAGACGTGCGGATCCCGGACATACACCGCGATGTCCCGTCGATCCGGCCGCTCCTCGCGGAGCGCCGCGACGAGCGTCGCGGGCTCTTCGAAGGTCTGCGCGAAGACGAGGCGGCCCCAACCGAGATCAAGCGTCGCGTTCGCCTCGAGCGCCGTCGCGCCGCGGGCCGGACCCATCGGCGCGGCCCCCGCTTGTCCGCGCAGTTTGCGCAATCGATGCGACTGCCGCGCCGGGGCGCGGGCGGACGCGGCGGCGTCGGATTTATTGCTCATGACGCCTCCGATCAGAGATCGTGCGATTGCAGCCAAAGCTCGAGCAGCGCGCACTGCCAAAGCTCCGAGCCGCGCAGCGGCGTGATATGCTCCGCCGGCGCGGAGAACAGCGCCTCGAGATACTCCTCCCGGTAGAGCCCCCGCTCTCGCGCCGTCCGGGCGCCGAGCGCGTCCCGCGCCATGTCGAGATAGGGCCCGTCGAGATATTTGAGCGCCGGCACCGGGAAGTAGCCTTTCGGCCGGTCGATCACCTCCGCGGGCACGTGGCGCCGCGCGACGGTTTTCAGGATCCCTTTGCCGCCATCCGCGAGCTTCAGCCGCGACGGCATCCGGGCCGCGAGCTCGACCAACTCATGATCGAGGAACGGCACCCGCGCCTCGAGCCCCCAGGCCATCGTCATGCTGTCGACCCGCTTCACCGGATCGTCCGCGAGCATGATGCGCGTGTCGAGCCGCAGCGCCTTGTCGACCGGATCGACCGCGCCCGACCGGGCGAAATACGCGGCGACGAAATCGTGGCTGAAATCCTCGCTGACCCAGCGCGGCGACAGGTGACGGGCCATGGTCTCGTGATCGCGGTCGAAGAACGCCGCCTTGTAGGCCGCCATCGGATCGTTCGCGCCGGCGAGCGGCGGATACCAGTGATAGCCTCCGAACACCTCGTCCGCGCCCTGCCCGCTCTGGACCACCTTCACATGGCGCGAGACCTCGCGCGACAACAGGAAGAAGCCGACATTGTCATACGACACCATCGGCTCGGACATCGCCTTGATGGTCGCCGGCAGCGCCCCGAGCAGCTCCGAGGACGGCACGAAGATCTTGTTGTGGTCGGTCTGGAAATGCTCGGCGATCAGGTCCGAGTAGATGAACTCGTCGCCTTTCTCGCCCTTAGCTTCTTCGAAGCCGATCGAGAAGGTGCGCAGGCCCTGCTGACCACCCTCGGCCAGCAGCGCCACGATCAGGCTCGAATCGACGCCGCCCGACAGCAGCACGCCCACCGGCACGTCCGCGATCATCCGCCGATCGACCGCAAGGCGCAGCGCGTCGTCGAGCCGGTCGGCCCAGTCCTCGTCCGACAGCGCAAGGTCCTCGGACGACGGCTCGAACGTCAGGTCCCAATAGACCGTATCCTCGCTCCGCCCATCCGCCTCGATCCGGCGCACGGTCGCCGGCGGGAGTTTCCGCACGCCCTCCAGGATGGTGTGCGGCGGCGGCACGACCGCATGGAAGCTCATAAAGTGGTGGAGCGCGGCCGGATTGATCGTCTTGTCGACCTCCCCGCCCGCGAGCAGCGCCGGCAGCGTCGAGGCGAAGCGGATCCGACGCTGGTCGGCGCTGTAATAGAGCGGCTTGATCCCGAACCGGTCCCGCGCCAGCCACAGCCGCCCGCTGTCGCGCTCGAACGCGGCGTAGGCGAACATGCCGTGCATCTTCTTCGGCGCGTCCGCCCCCCATCGGTGATGCGCCTTCAGCACCACTTCCGTGTCGCCGGTCGAGAAGAAACGATAGCCCAGCTCCTCGAGCTCCGCCCGCAGCTCCTTGTAGTTGTAGACGCAGCCGTTGAACACGAGGTCGAGCCCCAGTTCCGGATCGCTCATCGGCTGCTGCGCGTGATCGGACAGATCGATGATCTTCAGCCGCCGGTGGCCGAAGCCGACACGGCCGCGATGAATGACGCCCGCGGCGTCCGGTCCGCGCGGCGCCAGCGCGTCGGTCATTCGGTCGAGAGCGGAAAGGTCTGCGGGCGCCCCGTCGAAGGTCGCCTCGCCGCAAAAGCCGCACATGGTCTCTCTTCTCTTTATTCTCGTTGTCTGCGACGCGCCGCGGATCACGACGCACCGGTTGCGGAGACGTTCGGCGCGCCACTGGCGCGGCTCCGCTCTGAGGTCGCGTTGATCATCGCGCGCGGATTGCGGCCGCGAGCCGCGAACGAGGCGGCGGATGATCAATCGACGCCGCCAGGAGGGCGGCGGGTCGCGCACAACCTTTCGGCGCGCGCGTTACGGGTCCGACTATCGCGTACGGGCGAAGATCGCAATCGCAGCGGGCCGGCCGTCATGAGGTCGACGTCTCCGAGATCATGCGCGCCGCCGGCGCTTTCGCTGCGCTCACGAGCCCGCGAAACAACCGTCGATGCGGTCCACGATAGAACAGAAACTCCGGATGCCACTGCACGCCGAGGCGATAGCGAGGACCGGTCTCCTCCACGCTCTGCACGATCCCAGACGCGTCTGTCGCGGCAACGCGAAGCCCCTCGCCCAGCCGATCGACCGACTGATGATGGAGGCTGTTCACGACGATCTCGTCGACGCCGGAGAGCCGGCCGAGATCGGTGTCGGGCTCGATGCGCACCCGCTTCTTCGGCAGGACCGTCCGCATTTTGGGCGCGTCGACATACACCGCATGAATGTCGCCATGCAGCGTGCCGCCCCGAAACACGTTCATGATCTGCGCCCCGCGGCAGACGCCCATGATCGGCGTCGCCGCGCGCCAGAAGCGATCGAGCAGCGACAGCTCCAACTCGTCCCTGAGCGGATCAACGCGCGCGTTCAGCATCGCCGCGCCGCCATAGAGCTCCGCGCCGATATCGTCCCCACCGCCGATGATCAGCCCGTCGAGCGCATCGAGATCCACTCTTTGCATCTTCGGCGTGATCCTTTGCGCTCGCCCGCCCGCAATCCACACCGAGAGCGCCAGGAACGGCCAGGCCGGCGTGAACCGCGCCGACGTCGTCACCCCGATCAGCGGCCGGCTCATTGCGCGTCCTCCTGAGCGACAAGGGCGGCCACCGCGTCGCCGAGCGCAGTCGACTGGGCGCTCTGCCGTGCGCGCCCCGGCAGGTCCGCAAGCGGCTCGGACAACAAGGCCAGCCGCTCTTCGGCCGCGGCCGCGAGCTGGGCTCGGCTCGCCGCCAGCCTCTCGACGACCCGCCAGCGATCGAGTTCCTGACGCAAGCTCCACGACGGGTTGTCGATCTCCGAGTTCGGCAAGCGATAATGATAGGCGGGGCGGGCCGAGACCTTCTGGCGCGGCAACGCTTCGCGCACGGCAGGCTCGTCGATCGACGCCAGGAGCGGCAGCAGATCCAGTCCGAAATCTCGCGACGGGTTGAACCGCAGATAATCCGAGATCAGCGCGGCCGCGTCCGGCGCGTAGTCCGGCGCCATGACGTGGCGTTGATAGGCGTTCGAGAACCGCTTCTCGAAGCCGACGGCGCTCCGCGACGGGTCGACCGCAATCTGATCGCGCAGCCAATCCTCGAGCAGGAGGTACGCGCGCATCACGCGGGCGACCGCTTCTGGCTCGACGGACGCGGCTTCCACGTTCAGATGCGTGCCGAACGCGTAAAAGAGCGATCTCTGCGTGCCGCTCGCCCCGGCGCTCCTCAGACCGTCCACGAGCGTCTCGATTTCGCCAAGACGCTTCGCAGGAACCGGCGGGCACGCGATCTCGACAGGTATCACGATCGCGGCCAGGTCTCCGAACAGGACCCGCGCCTTCGCCACGGTCTGGCTGTCCTCGTCGAGCTTTTCGCTGAGGCTCGTGTCGAGCAACACGTCGAAATCGCCGAGCGACGAGGCGCTCACCGTCGCGTGGTGGCGGGTTTCGAGCCGCATCTCGCCGTGGAACAGATCCGCGGTCAGCTGCGCGGCGACCGGCACGGAAAGATCCGCGAACTCCAGCTCGACGCCGACCCGCCGGTCGCCATGGAGGCTGAGCCCATCGTCGTATCGACCCTCAGGCTCCGCTTGCGGCTCCTTTAGCGGACCTGCCTGTGATGTCAGGGTTTCAGCGCTCATGTCGTATTCTTTCCGGTCAAACTAAGGGCGTTTGGGGACGGGACCCCAATCGAATGGAGGGTCGTTCGGGCGGGGCGAGGGGCCGGTTTCGCAGCCCTGAACATAGCCGCCAGCTCGGCGGCCCGAGTGCGGCGACCCGAGTGCAGCGACCCGGGTGCAGCGACCCGGGTGCAGCGACCCGGGTGCGGCGACCCGGGTGCGGCGACCCGGGTTAGGCCGCTCTCATTCGGCGACGATCGCGCACAGCATCCAGGCGCTCTTCTCGTGAAAGGCAATCCGCGCGTTGGACAGATCCTCGGTCGCCCCGTCGCCCGCCTCCGCGGCGAGGCCGCTCAGCTTGCGAAACCGCCGCGCTATCGTCTCATGATCCTCGACCAGGCGCGTCACCATCTCTCCGGCGGACCGCAGGCGCGTCTCCTCGTCGATCTCCGCATGCGCGATCAGATCCGTGAAGCTGCCGGGCGCAACCTGGCCCAGCGCGCGGATGCGTTCGGCGATCACGTCGATCGCGTCGAACAAGTCGCGATACTGAACCTGCGTCATGTCGTGGATCGGCTGAAACAGGGGCCCGACGACGTTCCAGTGATAGCCTTGGGACTTGATCATCAGCACAAAGCTGTCCGCCAGCACGCCCGTAAGAGCGGTGGCCAGTTGGCGCTTCGCCTCAATGCCGGTCTCCGGCGTCTCGATATCGGTTTTCGTGCTTAGAATGGCGTAGGACATGGAGTCTCCGGCTGCGGCTGTCCCATGCCACATGTGCAGAAGCCGAAATTATTCAATAAAAATCATACACTTATCTTGCGTCAGCCACCCCACATCCATCGACTGCTGAAGCGCCGCGAGCCCCGCCGCCGCCATCGCCTGACGAGCTTCCCTTGGTTCCGGAGGGGTGACAACCGATGGCGGTTATGTCTTTGGAGTAAGCGATGGAAGCGCCCGAGAGTCGAATGCCGAACGACGACCGCCCGCCGAAACGCACCGAGAAGCTGCAGTTGATGCTCGATCCCGAGGAGCTCCAGGCGATCGACGACTGGCGCTTCGAGAACCGCCTGCCGTCCCGCGCCGCCGCGATCCGCGAACTCCTGCGCCGCGGCCTGCAGGCGAAGGGCTTCGAGGAACCGCCGACCGACGCTCAATCCGGCGACTTCCGCGTCGTCGAAGAGTGAGCGGTCAGACCCGCGCGGCCGAGACGGGCGCGCCCGGAACCTCAACCTCGAGCGCGAACAGATCGCCCGCGCCCGGCTCCGTCGCATCCTCGGCGTCGTCGCGCCCGCGCTTGGCCGAGGTGACGAACAGCGTTTTCAGATCGTCCCCGCCGAACGCCACGCAGGTCGGCCTCGTCACCGGCGTCGCGACGACCCGGTCGACGGACCCGTCGGGCCGATACCGCGTCAGCCGGCCGCCGTCCCAATGCGCGTTCCAGAGCCCGCCTTCGGCGTCGACCGCCATGCCGTCCGGATAACCCGCATCCTCCGAGAGACGCGCGAACAGGCTCGGCGCGCCCATCCTCCCTGTCGCCGGATCATAGGGCGCGACGCGGATCTCCTTGCTCGGACTGTCCGCGAAATAGACCCGGTCTCCGTTCGGGCTGAACGCGGGGCCGTTGAACACCACGAACCCGTCCGTCAGCGTCGACAACGCGGCGCCGTCGAACGACAGCATGCGCCCGATCGGATCGACCTCGTTCAGCGCCTTGGACCCGAACGTGAAACGCCCGGCGGGATCCGGCCGGCCGTCATTCATCAAGCCCTCCGCCGGGATCGCCGCGTCGAGCCCAAGGCTCCGCCGCCCGACGGCCCCCGTCTCGAAATCGACCGACAGCCGCCAGAGCCCCTGCTCCGCGCAAGCCAGCAAATCCTGCGCGCCCGCGATCGGCGCGAACGCGCCGACCCGGAAGCCGAGCGGGACCCGAGACACGCCGTCCGAGGCGCGCCAGCGCAGCAGCGCGCGGCCGATGATGTCGGTGAACAGCAGCGCGTCGCCCTCGGCGCGCCACACCGGCCCTTCGCCGAGCGTCGCCCCGACCTCTGCGATCCGGCGGATCTCATACGGCATGATCGGCTCCTCGCTCCTCTGACCGCCGCCGAGGGTCCGTCGCGTTCCGCGACGGCCGCGGTGCGACCCCTCTATTCTCGACGATTTGAGCCGCAAGGCCAGTCCGGGTTACGGCTGTCGTCCGTCCAATCGACGGTGCGTCGGGTCGCGCGGGAGGCTCGCCGGGCTCAGGATCGGCGCGACGCGAGACCGACTTTCCGAGCCCATCAGACCGAGGGAGAGGCCCATGCTCGAGGGTGGAAAAATACTCGTGACCGGCGCCAAGGCGGGCATCGGCTTCGCGATCGCCAAAGCCTGCGTCGACGCCGGCGCGGCGGTCGCGCTCCACGCCCGTGACCAGGCCGATCTGACCGACGCCTTGTCGAAGCTCGGCGCCGAGGCGAAAGGCGTGGCGGGCGATCTGTCGGACCCGGAAGCGACCGCGCGGATCGTGGCCGACGCGGCGGAGGCGCTCGGCGGCCTCGACGGGCTTGTGAACAACGCGGCGCTCCTGAACCGCTCGACGCTCGACGACGCCACGGCCGCGCATTTCGACGCCATGTTCGCGATCAACGCCCGCGCGCCCCTGCTCCTGATCCAGGCGGCGCTGCCGCATTTCGAGCGCGCCGCGGCCCAAGGCGGCTCGGGCGGCGCCGTCGTCAACATCGGCTCCATCAACGCCCATTGCGGCGCGCCGAATCTGCTGGCCTACTCCGCCTCGAAGGCCGCGCTGATGACGGCGACCCGCAATCTCGGCGACGCGCTCGGCGGCCGGCCGATCCGGATCAACCAGATCAATGTCGGCTGGACCCTCACCGAGAACGAGCACCAGCTCCAACTGTCCGAAGGGCAGCCCGAGGACTGGCTCGAACGGGTGCCGAAGGAGTTCGCGCCCCGGGGCATGATCCTGAAGCCGGAGGAGATCGCCGCGCACGCCGTATTCTGGCTGTCCGAGCGAAGCGCGCCCGCGACCGGCCAAGTCTATGAGCTCGAGCAGTACCCTCTGATCGGCCGAAACCGGATCTCGACCCGCTAAGACGCCGCGCCCGATTGGGGCGTCGGGTCGCAGGCGCCCGATCGCGCAGCTTAGGGCCGCGGACGGCCTCGGGGTGCCAGCGTCCCGCGCATGAAGCCGAAGATCCTCACCACGCTGCCCGACTAAACGACCGCCGCCTTCGTCGCCGACATGCTGGCGGGCGTGACGGTGGCGATGGTGGCGCTCCCGCTGTCGATCGCGATCGCCTCCGGCGCGGAGCCCGCGGCCGGCCTGGTGACGGCGGTGGTGGCTGGGTTCCTGATCTCGCTCCTTGGCGGCAGCCGGGTCCAGATCGGCGGTCCGACCGGCGCCTTCATCGTCAGCGTGCTCGCGCCCGGCAATGGCGAGACCAAAACCGCGCGGCTTTAGGCCTATGTCCGCGACGAGCGTCCTTGGGCGGGCGAGGCCGCGCCGGCGGCCTTCTACCGCTTCACACCGGATCGCAAAGCGCGTTGGCCGGCCGAACATCTGAGCCGCTTCAAAGGCTTCATGCACGCCGACGGCTCTGCCGGCTTTGAAGGCGTCTGCCGAGACGGCCGCATCACCGAGGTCGCCTGCATGGCGCATATCCGGCGCAAGTTCTTCGACGTCCACGCCAGCCAAGGCTCGGCCGTCGCCGCCAAAGCGCTGGAACGGATCGCGCAAGTCTATGCCATCGAGGCGGAATTGCGCGGTCAGCCGCCCGACATCCGCCCCGCCAAACGCCAGGCCGAAGCCGCGCCGATCCTCGATGAATTACGCAGCTGGTTGGAGGCTCAGCTCACGAAGATGTCCGGCAAAACGCCGCTCGCCGCCGCGATCCGCTATGCTTTGACCCGCATGAAGCGACTGACGCCCTGGCTCGAGCACGGCTTTCTGGAGCTCGATAACCACGCGGCCGAAAGATCGATCCGCGGCGTGGCCGTTGGGCGGAAGAACTACCTTTTTGGGGCTCGGAGCGTGGCGGAAGGTCGGCCGCGATTGCTTACACGCTCATCGAAACCGCCAAACTCAACGGCGTCGATCCGCAGGCTTGGCTAACCGACACGCTG
Source organism: Pseudomonadota bacterium (assembly GCA_039819865.1). Classification (GTDB taxonomy): domain Bacteria; phylum Pseudomonadota; class Alphaproteobacteria; order Rhodobacterales; family Rhodobacteraceae; genus JBCBRF01. The sequence continues at coordinate 11,053 of JBCBRF010000005.1, forward strand.
GGCCGGATCGCCGACCACAAGACCACGCGTCTCGACGAGTTGGCCCCCTGGCGATACGCTCAAGTTTAAGCGAAGCGGTCGCCGTGCAGACGCGCTAGGCGGGTTTCAGCGCCCGCCGTCCCCCCATGTCGCCAAGACGGAGCGGGCGAGATGCAGTCGATCTCAATCTGGGAGAGCCAAATCAGCGCCGATTTGGATCAGGCGTTCGCACGCCTCGTCGCCGCGGGCCCAAACGACTTTTCGCGCGTCGGCGCGGAAATCGCAATGGAGAGCGTCGCGCTGGAGGCCGGCCTTAGTCCCGCTGATTTGCAAGCGGCGCGCGCCAACGTCGACGCGAGCGCCCTTGACGCGCCGATTGGCTATCCAGCCGGAGAAGCCGGCGTTTTGCCCACACTGCAGTTGGTCTCGCTGGCCACGTCCCACAGCTTTTTCGAAGATCCCTACGCCTCGCTCGAGCATGAGGACATCGATCACCAGGTCGCCGCCGCCTTGCAAACCTACGGCGGCGCAGCCACGCGCGCGCTCGGCGACGCCGGACAACACTTCTGGCAAGCCGTCGGCGCGCCCGGCTCGCCGGCTGAGATGAACGACGCCGCCTTTTTCGATTTCATAGAAGCCTTCCCAATCGATGAGTTCGAATGGGTTTGGCTCACCCAGAAGGCGGCGTTCGTTTTGCTCCGGAGCCATGAAGACAAAGAGCTGCCGATCGATATCGGCTTTGGCCGCGCCGACCGCGCAGACTTCGACGCCCTCCGCTCATCGATCGCCGCGCCGCGCTGACCCACGAACAGCCCGCTTACCTCGATAACAACGCGGCCGAAAGATCGATCCGCGGCGTCGCCGTCGGGCGGAAGAACTGGCTCTTCGCCGGCTCCGAGCGCGGCGGGAAATCAACCGTGACCGCCCTCACCCTGATCGGGACCGCCAAACTGAACGGCGTCGATCCGCAGGCGTGGCTGGCCGATGTGCTCGGCCGGATCGCCGACCACAAGATCACTCGCCTCGCCTACCGCGCCGGTTCGGCGACCGATACCCTCAGGTTTGAGCGTATCGCCAGGGGGCGAGGTCGTCGCCCAAGGCGCGGCGAATATCGGCTCGGCCCTGTTCGGCGGACTGCCCGCGACCGGCGCGATCGCGCGGACCGCCACCAATGTCCGCGCCGGCGGCCGGACGCCGGTGGCGGGCCTGGTCCATGCGCTGGCGGTGCTCGCCGCCATGATGGCGTTCGCGCCGCTCGTCGGCCAGCTTGCGCCGCCGGCGCTCGCCGCGCTCCTGATCGTCACCGCCTGGAACATGAGCGAGCCGCACCGATGGCCCGCGCGGCTCGCGGCGCGTCCGGCGGATCGCTGGCTGATCGTCCAGACGCTGCTGCTGACCGTGCTGACGGATCTGACGATCGCGATCGGGGTCGGCGTCGCCGTCGGCCTCGCGCTCCGTCTCCGGCGCAACCTGCCCCCGCCGGACTGGACCCCGCCCGAGCGCTGACCCGCCCATGGCGCGAGCCCACTCCGATCCCCTACCCGGCTCGGGGAGGAGATGCGGCGGCGGGACAGGCGCCACGCAGACGTCGAGGCCCCGATCGCAGAGACGTCGCCCCCTCCCCGCCTGCGCGCGGAGGCGTGCCAGGGGGGAGGCGTGGAAAGGGGGGGAGGCCTTCGGGTCGGGCTGGCGCTCAAAGCGCCTCCCAGTCGCCGGCGTCGCGCCGCTTCAGCCGTCCGCCGCCCCTCCGTCCGCCGGATAGATCTTCGCCGCCGAGAACTTGAACTCCGGGATCTTCCCGAACGGATCGAGATGCGGGTTCGTCAGGAAATTCGCCGGCGCCTCGACGAAGCAGAACGGCATGAACAGCATCCCCGGCGTCACGTCGCGATCCGCGCGGAGCGTCAGCGTCACCGACCCGCGACGCGTCTCGACCGTCACCTGCTGACCACGCTGGAACCCCATCCGCCCGATATCCTTGGGGTGCATCGAGACCACCGGCTCCGGCTCCTGCGCATCGAGCATCGTCGCGCGCCGCGTCATCGCGCCCGTGTGCCAATGCTCGAGCATCCGCCCCGTCGTCAGCACCAGCGGATACTCTTCGTCCGGCAGATCGTCCGGCGGCACCAGATCCGTCGGCGTGATCTTCGCCCGGCCGTCCGGCGTCGGGAAGCCGTCGTAAAAGATGATCTCCTCGCCGGGATCCGTGTCGTTCGGCGCCGGATAACAGACCGCGCCCTCGCGCTCGAGCCGCTCCCAGGAGATATGGTCGAGGCTCGGCATGAAGCTCGCCATCTCCGCATACACTTCGCGGAGACCCTCATAGCGCCAGTCGAGCCCGACGCGGCGGGCGAGCGCCACGATCAGCGCCCAGTCCTGACGCGCCTCTCCGGGCGGCGTCCGCACCGGCAGCGCGAGTTGCACCTGGCGGTTGGAGTTGGTGTAGGTCCCCGGCTTCTCCGGCTGCGCGCTGGCGGGCAGGATCACGTCCGCGAACCAGGCGGTCTCCGTAAAGAAGATGTCCTGAACCACCAGATGCTCGAGCGACGCGAGCGCCGCCCGCGCATGGCGCTGATCGGGATCCGACATGGCCGGGTTCTCGCCCATCACATACATCCCGCGGATCTCGCCGCGCTCCGCCGCATCCATGATCTCGACGACCGTAAGGCCGCGGGCCGGATCGAGGCTCCGGCCCCAGGCGTCCTCGTAGCGCCCGCGCACGTTCGGGTCCTCGACCGACTTGTAGTTCGGATAGACCATCGGGATCAGGCCGGCGTCCGAGGCGCCTTGCACATTGTTCTGACCGCGAAGCGGATGGAGACCGGTGCCCGGTCTCCCGACATGGCCCGTCACCAGCGCCAGCGCGATCAGGCAGCGCGCATTGTCCGTGCCGTGGACATGCTGACTGACGCCCATGCCCCAGAAGATGATCGCCCGCTCCGCCCGCGCGAAAGTCCGCGCGACCTCGCGCAGCTGCTCGGCCTCGACGCCGCAGACCTCGGCCATCGCTTCCGGGGTGAAGTCCGCCACTTTCGCCTTCAGCGCCTCGAACCCGTCCACATGCGCCTGGACGTACTGGGCGTCGTAAAGCCCTTCCTCGATGATGACGTTCAGCATCGCGTTCAGCATCGCCACGTCGCGGCCGGGCTTGAAGATCACCGGATGCGAGGCGAGGCGCATCAGATCCTGCGTGCGCGGATCCATCACGATCAGCTTCGCCCCACGCTTGGCGGCTTGCTTGAAATAGGTCGCCGCCACGGGATGGTTCTGCTCCGGCCGCGCGCCGATGATCAGGATGCAGTCCGCCTCGTCCGCCGCGGTGAAGGGCGCCGAAACCGCACCCGAGCCGACGCCCTCCATGAGCGCGGCCACCGAGGAGGCGTGGCAGAGCCGGGTGCAGTGATCGACATTGTTGGTCCCGAAGCCCTGTCGGATCAGCTTCTGGAACAGATACGCCTCTTCATTGGTGCCCTTGGCCGATCCGAAACCGGCGATCGCGTGGCCGCCGTCGCGCTCGAGAATGCGGTTCAGCCCACCTGCGGCGGCGTCGAGCGCCTCGTCCCAGGTCGCCTCGCGGAAGAAATCCCCGATGCGCGAGAAGTCGAGACGCTCCTCCGCGCGCTTCGGCGCGTCCTCGCGCCGGACCAGCGGCTTGGTCAGGCGCTCCGCGCTCATGACATAGTCCATGCCGAAGCGGCCCTTGACGCAGAGCTTGCCCCGATTGGCCGGCCCCTGCCGGCCGTCGACGGCGACGATGTCGTTGCCCTTCACGCTGACCGAAGTCTGGCAGCCAACCCCGCAGAACGGACAGACGCTGTCCACCACCTTGTCCGGGTAGACCGTGCGCTTAGTGGCCT
>JBCBRF010000005.1:14897-46485 GCA_039819865.1 Pseudomonadota bacterium
AGGCCCGTTCGCACAGCCCGCAGGCGATGCAGGCGTCGAGATTGACCGCGATCGAGGGGTGCGACTGATCGTGGAACACGCTGTCGACCGGGATCTCCTTGGTCGCGCCGGGACGACCGCTCGGGAAGCTCGGGGCCTCGAAGCCGGCGAGATCCGCCTGGACCCAGAAATCCGCCTGCGGGTCCGGGCTCTCCGCCCGCGCGGGCATGTCCGAGGCCAACAGGTCGAACACCAGCCGCCGATTGGTCTCGACCCGCTCGCCCATGGTCGAGACCTTCATCCCGTCGCGGGGCTTGCGCACGCAGGAGGCCGCCAGCACCCGCTCGCCCTCGATCTCGACCATGCAGGCCCGGCAATTGCCGTCCGCCCGATAGCCGGGCGCGTCCTTGAAGCAGAGATGCGGGATCGTCGTTCCCTGACGTTGGGCGACCTGCCAGATCGTCTCGTCGCCATAGGCGGTCGCCTCGGCGCCGTCGAGCAGGAAGGTGGTGGTTTTCACCAGCCCATGCGGGTCGTCGAGGCTCATGCCATCTCCTCCGGGAAGTGCCGCATCAGATGCTGGACGCAGTTCGCGGCCGCCTGGCCGAGACCGCAGATAGAGCTGTCGCGCATCACCATCATCAACTGCTCGTAGAGCGCGTGGTCCGTGGCCGGGTCTTCGAGCATGCGGACCATCTTGTCCGTGCCAGAGCGGCAGGGCGTGCACTGGCCGCAGCTCTCATGGCGGAAAAACCGCATCGTATTAAGCGCCGCGTCGCGCACGCTGTCGGCCTCGGACAGCACCACCACCGCATGGCTGCCGATGAAGCCGCCATGCTTTTCGAACACGCCGAAATCGAGCGGCAGCTCCGCCATCGAGGCCGGGAAGATCCCGCCGGACGCGCCGCCTGGCAGGAACGCCTTCAGCGCATGCCCCTCGGCCATGCCGCCGCAATGATCCTCGATCAACCGAACAAGCGGGATGCCAGCCGGCGCGATCTTCACGCCCGGCGCCCGCACCCGGCCCGAGACCGAGAACGACCGCAGCCCCTTATGCTCCGCAGACCAGCCGAGCCCGGCGAACCAGTCCGGCCCTTTCGAGAGGATCTCCGGGATCCAGAGCAGCGTCTCGACATTGTGGTTGAGCGTCGGGCGTCCGAACAGCCCGACCTCGGCGATATAGGGCGGGCGGTGCCTCGGCAGGCCGCGCTTGCCCTCGATCGATTCGATCATCGCGCTTTCTTCGCCGCAGATATAGGCGCCCGCCCCACGACGCAGCTCCACCGGCGTCCGCATCAGCCCGACCGCTTCGAGCGCCGCGATCTCCCGGCGCAGGATCTCGAGGACCCCCGGATACTCATCGCGCATGTAGACGTAGATCCGCTCGCACCCGACCACATGGGCCGCGATCTGGGCGCCCTCGAGCATCTTGTGCGGCGCGCTTTCGAGCCAGTGGCGATCCTTGAAAGTGCCGGGCTCGCCCTCGTCGCCATTGACGGTCATCAGCCGCGGCCCGGCGTAGCCGCGCACGAAGCCCCATTTCCGCCCCGCCGGAAAGCCCGCGCCGCCCAAGCCCCGGAGCCCCGCGTCCGACATCGTCTCAACCGCCTGGTCCGCGGAGATCTCGCCGGACAGGATCTTCCCGAGCATCGCGTAGCCGCCCTCGGCGCGATAGGCCGCGAGGTCCTGATAGGCCGGGATCTCCGCCTCGGTCGCGGCCCGGGACGCCTCCGACAGGATCGCCGGCGTCGCCCGATCGACGGCGCGTTGGCCGACCTGAGCCGCCGGCGCTTCTGCGCAGCGCCCGATGCACGGAACGGGCTGGATCCGGACGTCGGCGCCGGCCTCCGCGATCAGCTCTTGGATCAGCGTCCTCGCCCCGGCCATCTCGCAACTCAGCCCGTCGCAGACCCGAATGGTCAGCGGCGGCGGCCGGCTCTCGCCTTCCTTCACGATGTCGAAGTGGTGGTAGAAGCTCGCCACCTCGAACACCTCGGCCTGCGACAGCCGGAAGATCTCCGCGAGCGCCAGCAGATGGGGCGCGGACAGATGGCCGACGCCGTCCTGGATCCGGTGCAGCGCCTCGATCAGCAGATCGCGCCGGATCTCCAGACCGCCGAGCAGCGCCTCGACCTCCTCGTACGCCGCATCGTCGAGCTGGCGCCCCTTCGGCAGGCTCGGGTCCCGCTTCTCAAAGACCGGTCGGACCACCAGCTCCATCGTCGCCTCCATACCCTGTCATGCGGGCGCGCCGCCGCCGTTCCGGCGACCTGAGGCCGCGATCGCGTCGTCGAGCGCAACCTACCGTCGACGCCGGGGAGCCCGACTGCGCGCCATCGACCTCGCGCGGCTCGGAACCGACAGCCTGACGGTTTTTTCCCAGAGACCTCCGCGGCGAACTGGCGCGCAGAAGACGCGGGGTGTCGCGCGACTACGGGGTGGCGGCCGGCTGGGATGCGTCACGCGCCCCCGCCGCGCCATCCTCCAGCGCGTCCACCTGCTCCTGCGCTTGCTCGGCGGTCCACACCCCGGCCGCCTCGACAGCGACGGGCGAGGCCGTCGGCAGAACGCTGAGATAGCTCTCGGTCTCCGCCACCGGCGTCGCCGCGCGTTGGGTCATACGCCAGAGCGCGTAGAGCGCGACCGCTGCGAAAGTCGCCGCGAGCACCAGCCAAAACGCGAACGGCCCGAACGCCTCCATCGCCCAACCCGTGACCAGCGGCCCGGCGATCGCCCCGAGCCCGAAGGTGAAGACGAGTCCGCCGGAGGCTGAGGCCATCTCCTCGGGCGACAGAAAGTCGTTCGTATAGGCGAGCAACAGCGCATAGAGCGGCATGGTCACGCCGCCGGCGAGGAACGCCGCCGCCAACAAGGCCTCCAGCCCGCCGCCGAGCATCCATCCGAGCACGCAGGACGCGCCGCCAAGCACCGACACGCCGAAGATCAATCGCCGGCGGTCCAGCCGGTCCGACAGCCAACCGATCGGAAACTGCAGCGCCAGCGAACCCGCGAACAGCGTCGCGATGAACAGCGCGACCTCGCTCGCCGACAGCCCGATCTGCGCCCCGAACACCGCGCCCAGGCCCGACTGCGTCGCATAGAGGCTTCCGAGCAGGAACATCCCGACGGTGCCGAGCGGAGAGCTCCTCAACAGCTGGCCCAGCCCCATCGGCCGCGCCACCTCGACGAACGGAGCGGGGGCGACCGAGAGCAAGATCGGCCCGAAGGAGATCGAGACCAAGATCGACGCGCCGATGAACAGCGCGGCCCCGGCCGCGTCGCCGAGCGTCAACAGCCCCTGCGCCCCGATGAGCCCGAGCGTCTGGCAGATCATGTAGGACGAGAGCAGTTTGCCGCGGCTCTCATTGGTTGCGGCGCTGTTCAACCAGCTCTCCCAAACGACGTAGATGCCGGCCATGCAGAAGCCGACGAGCAGGCGCAGCAGGGTCCAAGCCCAGGGCTCCGCGAGCAGCGTGAAGGCGATCAGCCCCGCCGACGCGAAACTGCCGAGCGCCGCGAACACGCGCACATGCCCGACCCGTCGGATCAGCACCGGCGCATAGCGCGCGCCCGACAAGAACCCGACGAAATAGCCGGAGGTGACGATCGCGAGCTCCGCCGAGGAGAACCCTTCGATCCCGCCGCGGAGGCCGATCAGCGTGAAATGCATGCCGTTGCCGAGCATGATCAGGAAGACGCCGACCAGCAGCGCCCAGACCCCGCCCAAGACTTGCAGCATCGCCCAGCCCTTTCGGTTCTCGGCTCGGTTCTCGGCGCGCAACTCGCAAACCGGGTCGCACGCAACGGAGCCCTCTAAGGTTCCAGAGGCGCTGCATGCGGGTCAATTCACGACAAATGACCGTAACGGAACCAGGGAGGGACGCCGCCCGTTTCAAGCGCCCGGCGGCGGCCCGATGAGACAGAACCCATGCCCAAACGGATCGCTGCAGCACGCAACCGGCGGATGCGCGCCGCCCTCGAACTTGCGCTCGCAAACCGCACCCGCCGAGATGGCGCGAGCGAGTGCTGCCTCGAAATCCGCGACGTGAAAATCAAGATGGACCGGCGTCCAGTGCCGCCCATAACGCCGAACGTCTTCGGACCCCGGCGCCGGCGACGACCCGTCGGCCTTCTCCATGAGCGCGATCTCCGCGCCGTCGCGGGCCAAGACGCAGTAGCCCGGCGCTGGCCGCGCTTTCTCAGCGAAGCCGAACGCCGCCGCAAAAAACGCGAGCCCCGCCTCGAGGTCGGGCACGTCGATCGTCACGCTTACCTTCATGATTAGTCCTAGCTACACCAACAGCGCCAGCCCGTCAGGCTCGCTCCAGAACCTCGACCGACAGGATCGTCGGCAGGTGCCGGGCGATCTCGCTCCAGCGCTCGCCCTCATCCGCGCTCGCGAAGACGGAGCCCGAGTTCGTGCCGAAATAGACGCCCGCCGGCGTCCGCGCGTCGCCCGCCATCGCCTGGCGGAGCACGGTGAAATAGCAGCTCTCCTGCGGCAACCCCGCGCGCTGCGCCTCCCAGCTCGCCCCGCCGTCGCGCGAGCGCCAGACGGCCGCCGCCGCGTCCGGCGGAAACCGCCCCGCCATGTCGCCATTGAGCGGCAGCGTCCAGATCGTGTCGGGATCGCGCGGATGCACCCGGATCGGGAACCCGAAGGTGGACGGCAGACCGGCCGTCGCGTCCTCCCAACTGCGCCCGCCATCGACCGAGCGCCAGACCCCGTGATGGTTCTGCTGATAGAGCCGATCCTCCGCGCCCGGCGCGCGCATCATGTTGTGCACGCAATGCCCGGTCTCGCCGTCCTTCGGCGCCGCCGGATGATCGTGCGCCCCGCAGCTCTCCGCGTTGGCGAGCCGGTTGCGCCGTTCCCAGCTCTTCCCGCCATCCTCGGTCGCAAACACGCCCGCCGCCGAGATCCCGACCCAAAGCTTCCGGGCGTCGCCCGGGTCCGAGACGATGGTGTGAAGGACGAGCCCCGCCGCGCCGGGGTTCCAGCTCTCGGCCGAGGGATGATCGCTGAGGCCGCTCACCTTCCGCCAGGTTTCCCCATCATCCGCGCTCTCGAGCAGCTGGGCGGGCTTCGCGCCGGCGTAGAGCGTCCCATGCGCCCGGTGCAGCGACCAGATCTGCGAGAACGCGTCCTCGAAGGGCGGCTGGGTCGCGCTCCAGTTCATCATCTTCGCGAAGTCGGGATCGTTCGCCGCCCAATCGTCGATCGTTCCCTTGGTCAGCCGCGAGACCGACCAGCTCTCGCCGCCATCGTCCGAGCGCCAGACGCCCGCCCCGTACCATTCGCCGCCGCCGCCGGCCCAGATCGTCCCCGTTTCCGGATCGCCGACCAGGTGATTGATCGGCCAGCCGTCGCAGAACGGGCCTTTCACCCGCCACGCGGCGCGGTCCGCGTCGCCGAAGATCAGGAACGCGCCTTTGGTCGTGCCCACCAGCAGGATGATCGCGTCAATCGTCATGGCGTTCTTCTCCTGTTACGCGACGGCTTGCCGGCCCTCCGGCGCGACTCGCCGGGCGGGACCGCTCTATAAAGGTTTATATCAACATAAATAGCAGGGACAGGGTAATCTCCGGGGTCTAAGCTCGACCTCGGACGACGACCGACGCGCGACGACGGAGGGCGGGATGGCCTCGCCGAAGAGCTACCAAGACCTGATCGACCGCTTCCGCTGGGAGATCCCCGATCGCTACAACATCGGCGTCGACATCTGCGACAAGTGGGCGGATCGCGACCCCGACCGCGAGGCGCTCCTGTTCATCGACGCGCTCGGTGCGGAGCGATCCTATAGCTTCGGCGATCTGAAGCGGCTCTCGAACCAGCTCGCCAATCTGCTCGCCGATGCGGGCCTCGCGCCCGGAGACCGCGCCGCGATCCTGCTGCCTCAAGCGCCAGAGACCGCCTACGCCCACATCGCCATCCTGAAATCGGGCGCGATCTCGATCCCGCTCTTCACGCTGTTCGGGCCCGACGCGCTCGAATACCGCCTGGCGAACTCCGAGACCAAGATCGTCGTCACCAACCAGGAGGGCGCGGCCAAGATCGCCCAGATCCGCGACCGCCTGCCCGCGCTCGAGACCGTGTTCACCATCGACGGCCCTTGCACGGGCGCGCGCGACCTGCACGCGGCGATGGTCGGGCGCTCGGAGGTCTTCGAGCCCGTTCGGACCCGCGCCGACGACCCCGCGCTGATCATCTACACTTCGGGCACCACCGGTCAGCCCAAAGGCGCGCTCCACGCCCACCGCGTGCTGCTCGGACATCTGCCCGGCATGGAGATGAGCCACGACCTGTTTCCCGAGCCCGGCGACCGGATGTGGACGCCCGCCGATTGGGCCTGGATCGGCGGGCTGATCAACGTGCTCATGCCCTCGCTCCATCATGGCGTGCCCGTGATCGCCCGGCGGTTCGTGAAGTTCGAGCCGGAGGCCGCGTTCCAGCTGATCCAGGACCAGCGGATCCGCAACGCCTTCATCCCGCCCACCGCGCTCAAGATGATGCGCACCGTTCCCGACCCGCGATCTCGCTGGCGCCTCGACATGCGCAGCATCGGCAGCGGCGGCGAGACCCTCGGCGCGGAGCTGCTGGACTGGGGCCGGGAGACCTTTGGCGTCACGATCAACGAGTTCTACGGCCAGACCGAGTGCAACCTGATCGTCTGCTCCTGCGCCGCGCTGATGCCTGCGCGCCCCGGCGTGATGGGCCGGCCGACGCCGGGGCATCGGGTGGCGGTCGTGACGACCGAGGGCGCCCCGACGCCCGACGGAGAGATCGGGAACATCGCGGTGAAAGCGCCCGATCCGGTCATGTTTCTCGAGTACTGGCGGAACCCGGCCGCGACCGCGGCCAAGTTCGCCGGCGACTGGTTGCTGACCGGCGATCTCGGCGTGCGCTCCGCCGACGGCTGGATCCGCTTCGTGGGCCGCGACGACGACGTGATCACGTCGGCCGGTTATCGCATCGGCCCGGGCGAGATCGAAGACTGCCTGCTCGGCCATCCCGCGGTGCAGATCTCGGGCGTCGTCGGCAAGCCCGACCCCGAACGCACCGAAATCGTGAAGGCCTATGTCGTGCTCAAGGACGGCGTCGCGCCGAGCGACGCGCTGGGCAAGGAGATCCAGACCTGGGTGCGGACCCGCCTCGCCGCCCATGAATATCCGCGCGAAGTGACCTTCATCGACGCCCTGCCGATGACCACCACGGGCAAGGTGATCCGCCGCGAACTCCGCGCCCGCGCCGCAGCGGAGAGCGCGGAGCCCTGATCGGACGCGGAGCGACGTCTGGAACTCTCAGACGAGCTCCATGTCCGACATGATCTCGACCAGCGCCGGCCCTTTGAACGCGAGCGCGGTCCGGATCGCCTCTTCGAGCTCGCCAGCCGCCGTGACCTTGACCCCGTGCCCGCCGCAGAGCCGCGCGAAGGCGGCGAAGGACGGGTTGATCAGGTCGGTCTGCCAGACCTCGAAATCGCCGGCCCGCTGCTCCTTGGTGATCTTGCCGAGCTGGCCGTTGTTCAAAAGGACATGGGTGATGTCCATGCCGTGCTTCACGGCCGTTGTGAACTCCATCCCGTACTGCCCGAAGCCGCCATCGCCGGAGATCGAGATCACCTTGCGACCGGCGTACTCGGCCGAATCTTGCGTCGCCGCCCAAGCTCCGAGCGCGGCCGGAAACGAAAAGCCGATCGAGCCGAGATAGCCCGACATCAGCACCCGCTGCCCGGTGGTCTCGAAATAGCGCCCGAACGAGTACGTGTTGTTGCCGACATCGACCGCGATGATCGCGTCGCTCGGGCAGACCGTGGTGAGCGCCTCGAAGATCCGCGCGGCGCCGATTCCCTGGCCGCGATCGTCCGCGATCCGGCTCCGCTTTTCCTCACGCCAGATCCGCCAGCGCTCCGCGATTTCCGGCCGCTGGTCCGTCGCGGGCCCCGCCGGCAGAGAAGCGCAGGCGGCGCGGCAGAACGCCCCGATCTCGCCCCAGATCGGCAAGGCGACGGGATGGAACTTGCCGAGCTGCATCCGTTCGAAATCGACCTGCATGATCGGCTTCGACGGCTCGATCCCGGTGTGGTTGGCGAACGACGAGCCGAGCGCCACGATCAAGTCGCACTCGTTCATGAACCAGCTCGCGATCGGCGTGCCGGAGCGCCCGAGCACCCCCGCGGCGTACGGATGGCTGTCGGGGATCAGGCCCTTGCCCTTGAAGGTGGTGGCGACCGGCGCGCCGATCCGTTCGGCGAACGCGATCACCTCGTCCCGCGCCTCGACCGCGCCATGGCCGAGCACGACGAACGGCCGCTTCGCCTGGCGCAGCATCTCGAGCGCCTTGGCCATGTCCGCCTCGGACGGACGCGGCGCGCGCCCGCCGACCCGCCCCTCCGGCCCGCGCGCTGGTTTGTCGGACGGCAGCGTCTGCACATCGTCCGGGAAGATCAGATGCGCCACGTCCCGCTCGACGATCGCGGTCTTGCAGGCGAGCGCGGCGAGCTCCGCATGGTTCGAGCTGGAGAGCACGGGCTGGGAGAACCGGCTCACCGCCTCGAACGCGGACTTTAGATCGATATCCTGAAACGCCCCCGGCCCGAACACCTGGGTCTGCACCTGGCCCGTGAGCGCCAGCACCGGCGCGCGGTCGACCTTCGCGTCCCACAGACCGGTGAGCAGATTGGTCGCCCCGGGCCCCGCGATGGTGAGGCAGGCGGCCGGTCGCCCGGTGAGCTTGCCGTAGCCCGAGCAGGCGATCGCCGCGGCGCCCTCATGCCGTATCCCGTAATAGCGCATCTCGCCGTCGGCCGTTCGGCGCCGCAGCGCGTCGGCCAGCCCCAGATTCGAATGCCCGACCATCCCGAACACCGACCGCACGCCCCAGGCGACCAGGGTCTCCGCGATCACATCCGTGGTCGTCCGCGCATGGACGGGCTCGGGCGCGAGGCCGACGAAGACCTCCTCGCCCCGCACCTCGACCGGATAGAGCTTTTGCCCCGCATCCTCATGCCCGCCCGGCGGCGCGCCGGTGATCGGGTCGAAGTCCCAGCCGTGCCACGGGCAGCGGATCCAGCACTTGCCCTCGACGCCTTTCTCGATCGAGCCCTCGCCGAGCGGCCCGCCCTGGTGCGGGCAGCGATTGTCCATCGCGCTCCACTGGCCGTCGAAATGCACGAGGCACATCGAGGTGGTGCGCGCCGTCACCGTTTTGACCCGCCCCTCCGGCAGGTCGGACGCGCGCCCGACCCTGACCCATTCGAGCGCGCCGCCCGCATCCCTGTCCGTCATCCGCTCCCGCTCCCGTTCCCGCGCCTTCGACGCGCCGGAGACGGCGTTCGAATCGCGTTTTTTTCAACGTCATTCGAACAGCTTACGCGCGCCGAGCGGAGAGCGGTGGTCACATCTCGTCACGGTTCGGCGGGCCTCGGGTCGCCGCCGCTCACCACGCGACGACCAGCACCACCCAGACCGTGAGCGCGAGCCCCGCGACCAGAGAGTAGAGCCCGTTCCAGACGAGCCCGACATGCTGCGCGCTCACGCCCCCGAGCGAGCCGATCAGCAGCGTCGTCGCGGTGTAGGGCGAGTTCGCGCCTGAGAGCGCCCATCCGGCGGTCAGCGCCACGATCACGTCCGACGGCGCCACCCCCATCGCCGCGGACGCGGGCAGCAGCGGCGCGAGCAGGGACACGGACAGGATCGGGTTCATCCCCGCCTGCCCGAGGATCGGGATCACCCAGACGAAGCTGCCGAGCAGAAGCCAGGCGGGGACCGCGCTCAGATCGATCGCGCTCCTTTCGAGAACCGGGCCCAAAAGCCCCGCCCCCAACGTCCCGATGAAACCCGCCATCATCAGAAGCAGCATCTCGCCGCGATAGCTCGGCAGTTCGGTCTCGAAATAGTCCCGCGCGCGCGACCCGAGCGTGGACCAAGGCGTCTCCGGGTTCTGGAGCGCGATCCAAACAGCGGAGATCGCGGGCACGAGCGCCATCACGACGCCGACGATGCGGACGTCGCTTAGAACATGGAGGGTCAGCGCGCTGACGAACAGCAGGATCAACAGCCCCACGAGCGGCAGCAGCAGCGCCCAGCCGCCTTCGGGCGCCCGGCGCGCCGGCGCCGGCCGCGACAGTTTCGGCTTGAACGCCGTGTCGAGCGCATAGCCGACGCCCGCCAGGATCAACCCGCTCACGATGCAGGGCCCCGCCGCGTCCGCCCACCGCGCGCCGGGCGTCAGCGCCGTGGTGATCGCGACGGCGAAGGCGATCGGCGACCAGGGCAGCGTCGAGACGAAGCCCCGCTGCACCGCCAGCAGCATCCGTCGCGTCCGATGCGCGCGGATCTCGGGATCCGGGTCCTCCCGGGCGCTCGCCGCGGCCATGCCGCCGAGCAGCACGATCGCGCCGTAGTTCAGCAGCATCCCGAACAGCTGCCCGCCCGCGGTCAGCGCCAGATAGCGCCGACCGGGCGGCTGCTGCGCCAGAAACCGCCCGGCCTTCTGGATCGCGACCGCGCTCGCCGACGCGTTCCGGAGCGTCGCGAGCGCGGCGAAGAAGGCCGCGATGAAGGCCGCGGTGCGAAGCGCGCGCTCGACCAGCGCCCAGGCCCAGGCCGGATCCCCGGGCGCCGCTATGAACGCCGCAACGGCGAGGGCGAGGCCGATCAGCGCGAAGACCCGGCGGCTCATCGGGGTCTCGAGCGCCAGGACGAACGTCAGCAGCGCCGCGGTGCAATCGGCCAGGAGCCGCGCGCCCGAGAACCCGGTCCACTCCACCACCCCGACGCAAACGAGGGTCGCGAGCGACAGAGCCCCGACGCCGCGATCGAGTAGCTTGGAGATCATCACGCCTGTCCCGCAGAGAGGCGCCGCTCCGGCCGCCCGTCCTTTGCCGAGACCTTGGACGAGGGCTGCGCAGATCCCAAGGCGCACGGCCGCAAGGCCGACATGCGCGGAGCCGGGGCGAAAGAGCGACGCCGCGTATCGTCGCCTTGACGGCCTGCCGCGCGCGCCGGTTGATGTGGAGCGGCCGCCGCGCCAGGGGGCGCCAGGGGGCTCCACAGGGGCCGCCGGGGCGCGCCATGCGTTGCGAACCGCAAGACGGGTCGAGGGGTCAGGATGATCGCGCAACTGCTGCTCGGCGGCCTTCTGGTGTTCGCCTCGATCGCCGCCCAGGCCGCCTTCATCGGCGTCGCCATAGCCGCGCTCGAGCGCTTGCCGCGACCGTTGGCGCGCGCCCCCCACGGCGTCCGATTATCGGTGATCGTGGGCCTCACCGCGCTGTGGATGATGGCGGCGCAAGCCGTGGGCGTCGCGCTGTGGGCGCTCGCCTTCCTGGCGGTCGACATCTTCGACGATTTCGACACCGCGCTCTATTTCGCCGGCGTCTCGTTCACGACCCTGGGCTTCGGCGACATCATCCCGCCCGTTGAATGGCGTCAGCTCGCGGGTCTGTGCGCCGCCAACGGCCTTCTGGTGTTCGGGGTGAGCACGGCGGTTCTCGTCGAGGTCCTGCGCCGCTTCGCCTTCACCCCGCCGCCCCATTCCTGAGGCGGCATCGTCAGACGCCCGCGCACGAACCGTCGGAGCGCGGATCGCTCGCGCCGGCGATCACGCCGTCCGGCCCGATCGCGACCATGCCGGCATGTCCCATCACATCCGTGAACGCGGGCAAGACCTCGACCTCGTGCCCGGCCGCTTTGAGCGCGTCGAACAGCGCCGGATCGAAACGGTTCTCGAGCTTCAGCGTCATGGTCTCCGCGCCCCAGGTCCGCCCGAGCAGCCAGCGCGGCGCGGTCACGGCCGCCTGCATGTCCTGACCGAAGAGCGTGTGGCGGGTGTAGATCGCGGCCTGGGTCTGCGGTTGTCCCTCGCCGCCCATCGCCCCAAAGGCCATCGTCCGCCCGTCCGCGAGCCGCGCCAACGAAGGGTTGAGCGTATGGAACGGCAGCCGCCCGGGCGCGAGCTCCCGCGGCCCCGACGTCAGAGTGAAGCTCGCCCCGCGGTTCTGCCACGTCACGCCGGTCTCCGGGATCACGAGGCCAGAGCCGAACTCCCAGAACACGCTTTGAATATAGCTGACCACGACCCCGTCGCGATCCGCCGCGCCGAGCCACACCGTGTCGCCGGGCTCTGTCGGCTGCGGCCAGGGGAGCGCCCGGGCCCGATCGATCGCGTCGATCTCCGCCGCCAACGCGGCGTCTGCGAACCCGTCGCGCCACGCCTCGCCGACCAGGCCCGGATCGCCGACCTCCCGATCCCGGCGAAGGAACGCGCGCTTCGTCGCCTCGACCAGCCCGTGCACATAGTCGAAGCCGTCGGCCTCGGTCACGCCGAGCCGCTCGAACAGCGCCAGGATCAGGAGCGTCGACGGGCCCTGCGTCGGCGGCGGGTGATTGAACACGGTCCCCGTCCGCAACGAGACCTGAGCCGGCGCGACCCGCGCCGCCCGATACGCTTCGAGATCCGACAGCCGGAGCGGCGAGCCCACCTCCTCAAGCCCGTCCGCGTTCGCCCGCGCGACGTCGCCCCGATAGAAATCGTCGAGTCCCGCCTCTCCGAGCCGCGCCAGCGTAGCGCAGAGCGCGGGTTGGCGCAGAACCGCCCCGACCTCCGGCGGCCCGTGGGCGGCGAAGGTCTCCGCAAAGCCGAACACGCCGGACAGCTCGTCCCATTTCTCCCGCGTGAGCGCCGCTTGGGAGCGGGTGATCGGCGCGCCGTCGCGCGCGTGCCGAACCGCGTCCGACAGCAGGCGGCCGAGCGGCAGCCGCCCGCCGATCTCCGCCGAGACCTTGAGCGCCTCGGCCCAGCCGCCGATCGCGCCGGCGACGGTCAGCGCCGCCCGGGGCCCGCGGGCCGGGATCGCCGTCTCGCCCTGCTCGGCGTAGAAGCCGGGCGTCGCGAGGCCCGCGGCCGCGCCGCAAGCTCGGATCGCGACCGGATCCGCCCCCGGCCGCGCGATCAGCCAGAACCCGTCGCCGCCGATGCCGTTCATATGCGGATAGACCACAGCGATCGTCGACGCGGCCGCCACCATCGCCTCGACGGCGTTCCCGCCCTCTCGCAGCACCGCCGCCCCGGCCTCGGCCGCGAGGTGATGCGGGGCGACGACCATGCCTCCGAGGCAGGTGCGGGCGTTCAGCATGGCGGGTCTTTCAGTTTGCGGAGCGGACGCGCTCGGGTCCGCGAAGGCTATCCATGCGCTCCGCGCGGCGACAACAGCGAAACGCGATCGAAGCGCCCCGCGAGCGGGTCGCGAAGCCGTCGAAGCGATCGTCGCGCGCGAAGTCGAACGACGCGCCGACGCCCTCCGAACAGGTTCGAAAAACCACGCCGACACGCCTACAAAAGCATGCTCCACCCTTTTCAGCCACCAAAAGAAAAACTTTCATCACCAATAGAAAAACTTAAAAACTTCCATTTTCCAGATCAATTCGCCGGATTTAGGATAAGAATCGCTATTCTTGGAAAAAGATTTCATACGAAGGTACTAAAATTTTAAAATAATTGAAATTTATTGTTGAAAGTTCCCTCGCCTTCGGCAGGTTGGACCGCACAAGCCTGCGTCAACAGGACGCGGAGCGTGCACGAGTTCAAGTGCGAAGGGAGGATTTGGATGCGCCAAGCGTTTTGGAGATCAGCCTGCGCCGCCGGCCTGGCCGCGACGGTTTCGGTTGCGGCGGCGGTCCCGGCCGTGGCCGAGGATTGGAAGCCGAACAAGCCGGTCGAGCTGGTCGTGATGGCCGGTCAAGGCGGCGGCGCGGACCGGCTCGCCCGGCTGTTCCAGGCCATGATCCAGCAGAACAAGCTGTCGCCGATGCCGGTCCTACCGGTGAACAAGGGCGGCGGATCGGGCGCCGAGGCGTTGCGCTATCTGAAGGACAATTCCGGCGACGACCATGTCGTGATGGCGACGCTCAACAGCTACTACACCACGCCGCTCCGCCAGGAGATCGGAGTCGACATCGCCGAATTCACCCCGCTCGCCCGCATGGCGGTCGACACCTTCGTGCTCTGGGTGAACGCCGACAGCGACATCGAGACCCTCGACGACTACGTCGCCGCGGTGAAGGCCGCCGGCGGCACCTGGAAGATGGGCGGCACCGGCACCGGGCAGGAAGACAGCCTCGTCACCGCGATGCTCGAGAAAGAGTTCGGCCTGAGCTTCACCTATGTGCCTTTCAAAGGGGGCGGCGCGGTCGCCAAGAACCTGGTCGGCGGGCATATCGACTCGACCGTGAACAACCCGGCTGAAGCCATCGCTTTTTACCAGGCCGGCAAGGTTCGCCCGATCGCGGCCTTCACCGCGGAGCGGATCCCCGCCCTGGCGGACGTGCCGACCATGAGCGAGCTTGGCCACGAGCTCACCTACGCCATGCAGCGCAGCTTCGTCGGCCCCGCGAACATGTCGGCCGAATCCAAGGCCTTCTACACCGAGATGTTCCGCAAGCTGTCCGAACTGCCGGAGTGGCGGAAGTACGCCGAAGAGAAAGCGCTCGACGCGAACCTCCTCACCGGCGACGAACTCCAGGCCTACTTCCTGAAAGAGCGCGACGCCCACGCCGCGCTGCTCGGCGGCGGCTGATCCGCCTCTCCGACGCGACAACCGCGCCCCCAAGGCTTCGTCGCCGCGGGGGCGCGTCCCTGTGGAGCGGGAGATCGGGCCATGACCGGCTCGCCCACCGCTCGCCTGAGATCTCTCCGACCCTTTCGACCGCCCCCCTTTGATGGGAACCCTTTGACCAGGAGGCGCCCATGCGGCTCGCCGAACTGCTGATTTCGGCCGCCCTGATGGCTCTGTCGGTGTTCTTTATGGCCTACGCCGTCGAGCTGCCCATCGGCTGGGAGCCCGGCGCCGGCCCCGGCGGGGGCGCTTTCCCGTTCTGGCTCGGGCTGATCATGCTGATCGCCTCCGCCGTGGTGTTCGTCCGAGAGCTGTCGAACGCGCATCATGTCTGGCGGCGCTATTCGGGCGTCGACGAGGCCGGGAACCCTCGACCCGCCGGGCACGCCCCAGGCGATGAGAGCGACGACCCGTTCATCGAGCCGAGCGCCGTCCGCGACATCCTGATCGCGTCGGGCGCGCTGTTCGCCACCATCGCCGCGATGCCGATCGTCGGCACGTATGTCGCGGTGCCGCTCTTCTTGATCGCCTATCTGCGCTTCTTCGCCGGCCACGGCTGGCTGCTGACCGGCCTGATCGCGCTGATCACCCCGATCGTGATGTTCTTTTTCTTCGAGGTGACGTTGAAGATCCTGCTGCCGAAAGGCGCGACCGAACCTCTGTTCATCCCGCTCTACGCGATCTTTTTCTAAGGGGGACGCGCCATGGAGGTCTTCGGTCTGCTGGCGAGCGGCTTCGCCGAGTCGCTTTCCCTTCTCAACATCACGGTGATCCTGGTCGGGGTCACGGCCGGTCTGTTCATCGGCGCCATGCCGGGGCTCGGCTCGGTGAACGGGGTGGCGATCCTGCTGCCCATCACCTTTCTCGTGCCGCCCGCCTCCGCCATCATCTTCCTCGGCGCGCTCTACTACGGCGCGATGAACGGGGGCGCCATCAGCTCGATCCTTCTTGGGATCCCCGGCGCCTCGACGGCGGTGGCGACCACCTTCGACGGCCGGCCGATGGCGCAAAAGGGCGAGGCCGGCTTTGCTCTGATCGCCGCCGCCGTCGCCTCTTTCGTCGGCGGCACCATCTCCGTCATCCTGTTCACGCTCTTCGCGGCCCCGCTCGCCGACGTCGCCCTGGCTTTCGGACCCGCCGAAGAGTTCGCGCTGGTGCTGCTCGCCTTCACCACCTTCGTCGGCCTCGGCGGCGACGACATCTGGAAGACCATCGTGATGATCGCGCTCGGGCTCGTCCTCAGCACGATCGGCCTCGACCTGATCTCCGGGCAGCCCCGTCTGATCTTCTTCGACAACCCGGGCCTCTACTCGGGCGTGAATTTCCTGGTGTTGGCGATCGGGGTGTACGGGATCGGCGAGATCCTCTGGACCCTGGAGCAGAACCGCAAAGGCGAGACCACGCTGACCACGCCGAACATCACCTTTGCGGAGATCGCCGCCGGCATGCGCAAGCTGGTCGCGACCGCGAAGACCATGATGTCCGGCTCGTTTCTGGGCTTCTTCGTGGGCATGCTGCCCGCCGCGGGCGCCACGCCGGCCTCCCTGATGGCCTACGGCATCGCCAGGTCCGGCTCGAAGCGCCCCGAGACCTTCGGCAAAGGCAATGTCGAAGGCGTGGTCGCGCCCGAATGCGCCAACAACGCCGCCTCGACCGGATCGCTGCTGCCGATGCTGACCCTCGGCATCCCGGGCTCCCCCACCACCGCGCTGCTCCTCGGCGGCATGGTGATGTGGGGCCTGACGCCGGGGCCGATGCTGTTCATCGAGGAGCCGGGCTTCGTCTGGGGTCTGATCTCGAGCCTCTACACCGCCAACATCTTTGCGCTCCTGGTGAACCTCGCCCTGATCCCGCTGTTCGTCTACGCGCTGCGGACGCCCTTCACGGTTCTCTGCGCCATCGTCTTCGTGCTCTGCATCATCGGCGGCTATGCGCCGAACCAGAAGATGTTCGACGTCTGGATGATCGCCGGCTTCGGGGTTGCGGGCTATCTGCTCCGGAAGGCGGACTATCCGCTGGCGCCGCTGGTCCTCGCCCTGGTGCTCGGCCCCCTGATGGAGAAGTCGCTCCGCCAGGCGCTGATCTCCGCGCAAGGGGATCCAATGACGTTCCTCGAGCGCCCGATCTCCGCGACCTTCGTGGCCATCGCCGCGCTCCTGTTCCTGGCACCGGCGGTCAAGAGCCTGCTTCGGCGGCGACGGGCGGTCGCCGCGCCGGCGGAGTGACGCGCGGCGGCGCCTTGCTCTAAGCTGAGCGATGATGTCGACAAAAGTAGCGACCCGCCCGCGCCCGGCCCGCGCCCGGCCGCGCGGGCGGGAACGCGGCGAAAACGGAAACGCGATCGCGTTCAGAACAAGAAAAGAGGGACTGCGCCAATGAGCGAGACGATCCGCGGCGTGATCGACGCCGCGCCGAAAGAGGCGCCGGCGATCGGCGGGGCCGACAGGCCCTGGGCGAGCTATGGCGACTTGGCGGCCCAGGCGGAGCGGACCAAGGCGGAGCTGAACGGCTTCGGCGTCGGGCGCGGCGACCGCGTCGCGATCGTCCTCCCGAACGGACCGGAGATGGCGACCGCCTTCGTCGCCTGCGCCTGCGCCGCGACCACCGCCCCGCTGAACCCCGGCTACCGTCAGGACGAGTACGACTTCTACCTCTCGGACCTCCAGGCCAAGGCGATCGTCGTCGCCGCCGATTATGACGGCCCCGCCCTGCCCGCCGCCGCAGCCCACGGCGTGCGGGTCCTGCGGCTGTCTTCGCTGACCGAAGGCCCGGCCGGCGCCTTCACGCTCCGCGCCGAGGGAGTGACGGAGGGCGCGCCCGCCGACGCCGGAGCCCCGACGCCGGACGACGTCGCGCTCGTGCTCCACACCTCCGGCACCACCTCGCGGCCGAAGATCGTGCCACTTTTGCAGAGCAATCTGACCGCCTCCGCCCGGCACATCGCGGACGCGCTGGCGCTGACGCCGTCGGACAAGTGCCTGAACGTGATGCCGCTGTTCCACATCCACGGGCTGGTCGCCGCGGTGCTCGCCTCGCTCCGCGCCGGCGCCGCGATCCACTGCACGCCCGGCTTCAACGCCATGCAGTTCTTCTCGCTGCTCGATCAGGTGAAGCCGACCTGGTACACCGCCGTACCCACCATGCATCAGCTCATCCTGACGCGCGCCGACCGCAACGCGGAGATCGTGGCGGCCGCCAAGCTCCGCCTGATCCGCTCCTCCTCCGCCTCGCTGCCGCCCCAGGTGATGGCCGCGCTCGAGGAGACTTTCGGCGCGCCGGTGATCGAGAGCTACGGCATGACCGAGGCGAGCCACCAGATGGCCTCCTCGCCCCTGCCGCCGAAGCCCCGCAAGGCGGGCCATGTCGGCCTCCCCGCCGGTCCGAAGGTGCGCCTCGCCGACCCGACGAGCGACGCGCTCCTGCCCGAGGGCGCGACGGGCGAAGTGGTGATCTCCGGCCCCAACGTGACCCCGGGCTACGAGAGCAACCCGGAGGCGAACGCCAAGAGCTTCTTTGAGCTCGACGGCGAGCGCTGGTTCCGCACCGGCGACGAGGGCTTCTTCGACGCAGAGGGCTATCTGAAGATCACCGGCCGCCTGAAGGAGATCATCAACCGCGGCGGCGAAAAGGTGAGCCCGCTCGAGGTCGACGAGGTGCTGCTCGACCATCCGGCCGTCGCCCAGGTCGTCACCTTTGCGCTGCCCCACGACAAGCTCGGCGAGGAGGTCGCGGCGGCGGTCGTTCTGACGGAGGGCGAAAGCGCCGACGAAAAAGCCATCCGCGCCTTCGCCGCCGAGCGCCTTGCGGACTTCAAGGTGCCACGCAAGATCGTCGTGGTCGACGAGATCCCGAAGGGCGCCACCGGCAAGATGCAGCGCATCGGGATGGCCGAAAAGCTGGGGCTCGTCGCATGAAGATCTGCATTTTCGGCGCTGGCGCGATCGGCGGCTACATGGGCGCGAAGCTCGCCAAGGCGAGCGCGGAGACCGGCGCGGAGGTCAGCCTCGTCGCCCGCGGCCCGCACCTCGCCGCGATGCGCGAGAACGGGCTCACCCTGATCGAGGGCGACGAGCGCTTCACCGTGCCCGTGACCGCCGAGGAGGATCCCGCGAAGCTCGGGCCCCAGGACTATGTGGTGCTGACGCTGAAGGCGCACTCCGTCCCCGGCGTGGTCGACCGCATGCAGCCCCTGATCGGCCCGGACACCGCCTTCGTGATGGGCGTGAACGGCGTGCCCTGGTGGTATTTCTACGGGCTCGACGGCCCCTGGCGGGACCGCCGGCTCGAGACCGTGGACCCTGGAAACAAACAGTGGGACGGCATCGGCCCCGAGCGCGTGATCGGCTGCGTGGTCTATCCGGCGGCGGAGGTCGACGAGCCGGGCGTGGTGCGGCACATCGAGGGCGAGCGCTTCAGCCTGGGCGAGCCTTCGGGAGAGCGCAGCGACCGAGTCGCGGCGTTCGCCGAGGCGCTCTCCAAGGCGGGCCTTCGCGCGCCCGTCCGGCCGAAGATCCGCGACGAGATCTGGGTGAAGCTCTGGGGCAACCTGTCCTTCAACCCGATCAGCGCGCTGACCCACGCGACGCTCGAGCAGCTCTGCCGCGACCCCGGCGCGCGCGACGTGGCGCGGAACATGATGCTCGAGGCGCAGGCCATCGCCGAGAAGCTCGGCGTGAAGTTCCCGATCGACGTCGACAAGCGGATCGCGGGCGGCGAGGCCGTCGGCGCGCACAAGACCTCGATGCTCCAGGATCTCGAGCGCGGCCGTCCGATGGAGATCGACGCGTTGGTGACGGCGGTTCAGGAGCTCGGCCGCGTGGTCGATCTCCCGACCCCCACGATCGACGTCGTGCTGTCGCTGATCCGCCTCCGCGCCCGTGTCGCAGGCTGCTACGACGGCTGAACCCGCCCTTCCAATCTGCACCACGGACCGGCAAACTGCGCGCAATGCAAGTCGGTCCGCGGAGGGTTGGAGGAATGGTGCGTCGGATCCGGGCAGGAGCCCTCGCGACGGCGTTCGCGCTGCTCTGGGCGCTCAGCCTCGCCTCCCCAGCGCTCGCCGAGCGCGTGGCGCTGGTGATCGGCAACGCGGCTTACACGCACGCGCCGCCGCTGGTGAACCCCAAGAACGACGCCCAGGACGTGGCGGGCGCGTTGCGGCGCATCGGCTTCGACCATGTCGAGACCCTCTATGACGGCTCGCGCGAGGCGATGGCGCTGGCCCTGATCAATTTCTACCAGCGCGCCGCCCAGGCCGAGATCGCGCTGGTCTATTTCGCCGGCCACGGGGTCGAGGTCGCCGGGCGCAACTACCTGATCCCCACAGAAGCGGAAATGCAGAACTCGGCGGCGGCGCAGTTCCAGGCGATCGCGCTCGACGACGTGCTGGACGCCACCGCCGGCGCGTCGAAGCTGCGGCTGGTGATCGTCGACGCGTGCCGCGAAAACCCCTTCACCCGGCGCATGCGCGGCGCGGGCGGCACCCGCTCGATCGGCCGCGGCCTGCGCTCGGTCGAGCCGCGGGAGAATGTGCTGGTCGCCTACTCCGCGGAGGGCGGGTCGCTCGCCAATGATGGAACCGGCCGGAACAGCCCCTACGCCGCCGCCCTGCTGCAGACGCTGCAGGAGCCGCCCCGCGACGTGCGTCTGCTGTTCGGCCGGGTGCGGGACCGGGTGGTGTCCGCGACCAAGGGACTGACCTTTCCGCAGAAGCCCTTCCTCTACGGCTCGCTCGGCGGCGACGAGGTGCTGTTGCACAAGAGCGCGACCCGCCCGGCGCCGCCTCCTCCGCCGCGGACGTCGCCCAGCGCCGGCGGCGGCGACGCGATCGTCGTCGACCCCTCGGGCCGCGGCGACCACCGCACGATCGCGGAGGCGATCAAGGCGGCCAAACCGGGCGCCACCATCCGCATCCGACCCGGCCGCTACACCGAGGCGCTGAAGGTCACCAAGCCGCTCGAACTGATCGGCGACGGCGCGCGCGCCACCATCGTGCTCGAAGCGCGCGACGCCTTCGTCATCGCCTGGACCGCGCCGAGCGGTCGGATTTCAGGCCTCACCATGCGCCAGCTCGGTCCGCCGGACTCCGGCAAGGGCTATGGGGCCGTGCATTTCAGCAACGGCTCGGCGGTGCTGGAGAACAGCGACATGACCAGCGCCGACGGCACCATAGTGTTCGTCCGCGGGAACGCCGCGCCCACCATCCGCAACAACCGCATCCACGGCGGCGCGCATGCCGGCGTCGCCTTTTTCGACAACGCCAAAGGCGTGCTCGAGGACAACGAGATCTACGGCAACACGATCAGCGGCGTCGCGACCTTCAAGGGCGCCGACCCGATCGTCCGTCGCAACGCGATCCGCGACAACAAGGAGAGCGGCGTCTACGTCTATGACGAGGGCGCGGGCGTCTACGAAGACAACCGCATAACCGGCAACGGCTTCTCCGGCGTCTCGGTCCGCAGCGACGGCGCTCCGACCGTCCGCCGCAACGCGATCACGGGCTCGAAACGCCACGGCGTTCAGATCACCGACGGCCGTGGAACTTTCACCGAAAACACGATCCAGGACAACTCGATGGGCGCCTGGCTCATCACCAAAGAGGCTGGCGAGGTCGTCCGCGAGGGCAACACGGAATGAGCCGGACGGTCGCGGGCGACCGCGCCGCGCGACCGCCGATCTGGCAAGAAATCGCAACGCTCTGAGCCGCGGCGCGCAACTTCGTTGTCGCAACCCCGCCAGTTTTGCGCTTATCTCTGTGGCGAGACGCCGCACAAGACGGCGACCGCATAGAGAGGAGCCGCGCATGATCCCCCAGGCGTTCGAGTATCATCGACCGTCGAGCGTCGCCGACGCCCTCGCCCTGCTCGCCCGCCATGGCGACGAGGCGCGCGTGATCGCCGGCGGCCAGAGCCTGACCCCGATGATGAAGCTCCGCCTCGCCGCGCCGGCGCATCTGGTGGACCTTCAAGCGATCGACGGGTTGCGCGGCCTCGGCGTCGAGGCGGGCGAGATCCGGATCGGCGCGACCGCGCGCCAGGCGGAGCTGATCGCAGACGCCCGGATCGTCGAGGCGTGCCCGCTCCTGCGCGACGCCGCGCTCCAGATCGCCGACCCGCAGGTCCGCGCCATGGGCACGCTGGGCGGCAACGTGGCGAACGGCGATCCCGGCAACGACATGCCGGCGGTCATGCAGTGCCTCGACGCGCGCTTCACGCTCCAGGGCCCGAACGGAACCCGCGAGATACCCGCCCGCGACTATTACCAAAGCGCCTATGTGACCGCCGCGACCGACGAGGAGATCCTGACCGAGATCCGCCTAGCCGTCCCGCCTGCGGGCCATGGCTGGGCCTATGAGAAGCAGAAGCGCAAGATCGGCGACTACGCCACCGCCGCCGCCGCGGTGCTGCTGACGGTCGAGGGCGGCGTCTGCAAGACCGCCTCGATCGCGCTCACCAACGTCGGCGACACCCCGCTCTACGCCGCGGACGCCGTCGCGGCGCTTCAGGGCCAACCGCTCGAGGACCAGCACCTGCTCGCAGCCGCCCGCGCCGCAGTCGCCATCACCGAGCCCGCCGAAGACGGACGCGGCCCGGCCGCCTTCAAGCGGCATGTCGCGCTCGTGATGGTGCTTCGCGCGCTCGAGACGGCCGCCGCCCGCGCCGCCGGCTGACAAAACCAAAAACGAGGGAGGACGTCTCGCATGGCGAAGACGCACGTGAAGATGTCGGTGAACGGCCGCGCCGTCGAGGCGCTCGCCGAGCCGCGCATGCTGCTGATCCATTTTCTGCGCGAGGAGCTCGGCCTGACCGGCCCGCATATCGGCTGCGAGACCGGCCATTGCGGCGCGTGCACCGTCGATCTCGACGGCCGCTCGGTCAAAAGCTGCAACATGTTCGTCGCCCAGGCCGACGGCGCGAGCCTGACCACCATCGAAGGGATCCGGGGCGAGGGCGGCGCGATGCACGTCCTGCAGGAGATGTTCCGCGAGCATCACGGCCTGCAGTGCGGCTACTGCACGCCCGGCATGATCACCCGCGCCTTCCGCCTGCTGCAGGAGAACCCGAGCCCCACCGAGGAGGAGGTGCGGTTCGGCATGGCCGGCAATCTCTGCCGCTGCACCGGCTACCAGAACATCGTGAAAGCCGTGATGGCCGCCGCCGCCAGCATGCAAGCGTCTCAGGAGGCCGCGGAATGACCGAGCAAGAGAAGCCCGAGAGCGTCGAGGCCCGCGCCGCCAAGGTCCAGGGCGTCGGTTGCGCCCGGAAGCGCGTCGAGGACGCCCGCTTCACCCAGGGCAAGGGCAACTATGTCGACGACGTGAAGCTGCCCGGCATGCTGTTCGGCGACTTCGTCCGCTCGCCCTACGGCCATGCGCGGGTGAAGTCGATCGACGTCTCCCAGGCGCTCGCCCATCCGGGCGTGAAGGCGGTGCTGACCGCCAAGGATCTCGAGCCGCTGAGCCTGCACTGGATGCCGACGCTCGCGGGCGACAAGCAGATGGTCCTCGCCGACGGCAAGGTGCTGTTCCAGAACCAGGAGGTCGCCTTCGTCGTGGCCGAGGACCGCTATGCCGCGGCGGACGCGGTCGATCTGGTCATGGTCGAGTACGAAGAGCTGCCGGTCGTGGTCGACCCGTTCGAGGCGGAGAAAGACGGCGCGCCGATCCTGCGCGAGGACATTGCCGAGAACCTCGACGGCGCCCACGGCAAGCGCCGCCACCCCAACCACATTTTCACCTGGACCGAGGGCGACGCGGAGAAGACCCACGCCGCCATCGAGGCCGCGGAGGTGGTCGCCGAGGAGCTGATCCACTACCCGCGCACCCATCCTTGCCCGCTCGAGACCTGCGGCTGCGTCGCCTCGATGGACAAGGTCAACGAGCACCTGACCCTCTACGGCACCTTCCAGGCGCCGCATGTCGTCCGCACGGTCGCGGCGCTGCTCTCCGGCATCCCCGAGCACAAGATCCGCGTCATCAGCCCCGACATCGGCGGCGGCTTCGGCAACAAGGTCGGCGTCTATCCGGGCTATATCTGCTCGATCGTCGCCTCGATCGTGCTCGGCGTCCCCGTCAAGTGGATCGAGGACAGGATGGAGAACCTCTCCACCACCGCCTTCGCCCGCGACTACTGGATGAAGGGCCGGATCGCCGCGACGAAGGACGGCCGCATCACTGCGCTCGACGCCCATGTGACCGCCGACCACGGCGCTTTCGACGCGTGCGCCGACCCGACCAAGTTCCCCGCCGGCTTCTTCCACATCTGCACCGGCTCCTACGACATTCCCGTCGCGCATGTTCAGGTGGACGGCGTCTACACCAACAAGGCTCCGGGCGGCGTCGCCTATCGCTGCTCGTTCCGCGTCACCGAGGCCGCCTATCTGATCGAGCGGATGATCGACGTCCTCGCGAGCAAGCTCGGCATGGACCCGGTCGAGCTGCGCCTGAAGAACTTCATCCGCAAGGAGCAGTTCCCCTACACCTCCGCCCTCGGCTGGGAATACGACAGCGGCGACTACGAGACCGCCATGCGCCAGGCGATGGAGAAGGTCGACTACGCCGCGCTCAGACGCGAGCAGGCGGAGCGCTTGGAGGCCTTCAAGGCCGGCGAGACCCGCTCTCTGATGGGCGTCGGCGTGTCCTTCTTCACCGAGATCGTCGGCGCGGGCCCCGTAAAGAACTGCGACATCCTCGGCATCGGCATGTTCGACAGTTGCGAGATCCGAGTGCACCCGACGGGCGCGGCGATCGCCCGGCTCGGCACCATCAGTCAGGGCCAGGGCCACGCCACCACCTTCGCCCAGATCCTCGCGACAGAGACAGGCATCCCCGCCGACCGCATCACGGTCGAGGAGGGCGACACCGACACCGCGCCTTACGGCCTCGGCACCTACGGCTCGCGCTCGACCCCGGTGGCCGGCGCCGCCACCGCGCTCGCCGGGCGCAAGATCCGCGCGAAGGCCCAGATGATCGCCGCCTACCTGCTCGAGGTCCATGACGGCGACGTGCAGTTCGAGGTCGACCGCTTCGTGGTCAAGGGCGCGCCCGAGCGCTTCAAGACCATGAGCGAGATCGCCTTCGCCGCCTACAACACGCCGATCCCGGGGATCGAGCCGGGGCTCGAGGCGGTCAGCTACTACGACCCGCCGAACATGACCTACCCGTTCGGCGCCTATGTCTGCGTGCTCGACATCGACGTGGACACCGGCGTCGCGGACATCCGTCGCTTCTACGCGCTCGACGATTGCGGCACCCGGATCAATCCGATGGTGATCGAGGGCCAGGTCCATGGCGGCCTGACCGAGGCGCTGGCCATCGCGATGGGCCAGGAGATCAAGTACGACGAGGGCGGCAACGTCATCGGCGCCTCGCTGATGGACTTTTTCCTGCCGACCTTCTGGGAGACCCCGACCTGGGAGACCGACCACACCGTCACGCCGAGCCCGCATCACCCGATCGGCGCTAAGGGCGTGGGCGAAAGCCCGAATGTGGGCGGGGTGCCGGCCTTCTCGAACGCGGTGATCGACGCCTTCCGCCCGTTCGGCGTGACCCACAGCCAGATGCCGCACGACCATTGGCGGGTCTGGAGCATCGCCGAGGGGCTCGGACTGCATGGCTGACCCTCGACGAAAGCCCCTGACCCGCGCCTGGATCCGCGCCCTGCGCCCGCGCGCGCCGATCTGCAAGACCCGCGACGCCGCCTGCTCGGGCCGATCTCTCGAGCGCTATCTCGAATGGTTCGACGCCGCCGCCGTCGGCCGCCGCCCGGACAATGACGACGCGCCCGCCGAAGCCGCGCGCGGCGGCGAGCGTCTGCGACACGCAACGCGTCGCGGTCGGTCGTGAACTTCCGGAGCCTTCAGACGGCCCTCGCCGAGGCGGGCTACGTCGCCGACGACGCGGTGGCGATGGCGCTCCACTTGGCGGTCTCGCTCGAGCGCCCGCTGCTCCTCGAGGGCGAGGCGGGCGTCGGCAAGACCGCGATCGCCGAGGCCTTCGCCGCGACCCGCGGCGCGCGTCTGATCCGGCTGCAATGCTACGAGGGTCTCGACGCCGCCCAGTCGATCTACGAATGGAACTACCAGCGCCAGCTCCTGGCGATCCGGGCCCGCGAAGGCGCCGCCGCGGACGAGTCCGGCGCCGCCGGCGAGGACGCGATCTTCTCCGAGAAGTTCCTGCTGAAGCGCCCGCTGCTCGACGCCATCTCCCAGGCCGAGCCGCCCGTCCTGTTGATCGACGAGGTCGACCGCGCCGACGAGGCCTTCGAAGCCTTCCTGCTGGAGATCCTCTCGGACTTCCAAATCTCGATCCCCGAGCTCGGAACCATCACGGCCGCCGCCCGCCCGATCGTGATCCTGACCTCGAACGGCGTCCGCGAACTTTCCGACGCGCTTCGGCGCCGCTGCCTCTACGCCTACGTCCCCTATCCCTCGGCCGAAAAGGAGCTGGCGATCCTCCGCCGCCGCCTGCCCGGCGTCGCCGATCGTCTGGCCGAGCAGGTCGTGGCCGCCGTCCAGGCCTTCCGCCGCGAGGAGCTGGAGAAAAAGCCGGGCGTCGCGGAGACTTTGGATTGGGCCGCGGCGCTGATGGGCCTCGAGATCGCCGATCTGCGCGACGACCCGGCGCTCGTGCAGGCGACCCTGGTCTGCCTTCTGAAGACCGAGCGCGATCAGGCCGCCTGGCCCGCGGACGCGACCGCCCGTCTCATCGGCGCGGCGGCGTGAGCGCGCCGAGCGCTGGCCAGGTCCCGTCGCCGGAGGCGCGGATGGCGGCCTTCGTCGCCCATCTTCGGCTGAACGGGGCCCGGCTCGGCCCGCGCGAGAGCGAACAGGCGCTTCGCGCGCTCGAAGCGGTCGACCCCGCCGACCCCGCCGCCGCGCGCCTCGCCCTCAAATGCGCCCTCGCCTCGGACCGCGCCGGCTGGGAGCGCTTCGACGCCTTGTTCGAGGCCTATTGGCTCGCCCGCGGCCGCACCCGAGACGCCGAGCGCCCGGCCTCCTGCAAACGCTCCGGCGCCGCCCGCCCGGCGCTCTGGGACGCCCACCTTCCGCCCGATACGGAGAGCGGCGGCGCCCCGACCGGCCCCGACGACGCGCGCGGCGGCGATGCGGACGCTGCAGGCGAAGGCCGCCTGATCGCGACCCTCTCCGACAATCTGCGCCGGACCGATCTGCGAGAACTCGCGACCGAGGACCAGATCCGCGCCGCCGAGGACGTCGCCGAGCGGCTCGCCCGCGCGCTCCGCGACCGGCTCTCGCGCCGCCGCCGGGCTGCTCTCTCGGGCCCTGCGCCCGATCTCCGCCGCACCATCCGCCGCTCGCTCGCCTCGGGCGGCGAGCCCTTCGCGCTCGTCAAGCGTCGGCGGGTCGAGCGCCCGCTCCGCGTCGTCGCCCTTGTGGACGTCTCCGGCTCGATGACGCTCTACGCCCGGGTCTTCCTCGCCTTCCTAAAGGGCCTGATCGGCCGCTGGAGCCGCGCCGACGGCTATCTGTTCCACACCAAGCTGATGCGCGTGACCGACGCGCTGCGCGACCGCGACGGCCTCCGCGCGCTCGCGCGGCTGTCGCTGATGGCCGAGGGCTTCGCCGGCGGCACCCGCATCGCGGGCGCCCTCCAGGCTTTCAACGACCGCTACGCCAAGACCGCGGTCGACGGCCGGACGGTGGTGCTGATCCTGTCCGACGGCTATGACACCGACCCGCCCGAGCGCCTGGCCCGGGAGCTCGCACGCCTCAGCCGCCGGGCCCGCCGGATCGTATGGCTGAACCCGCTGCTCGGCTGGCGCGACTACGCGCCCATCGCGGCCGGCATGGCCGCCGCCCTGCCCCATCTCGACGCCTTCCGCGCCGCGAACACGCTCGAGCGCTTGGCCGCGCTCGAGCCGGAGTTCGCGCAGCTCTGAGGGCTGAATGCGCGATCCGGACAGGGGGAAACCAAGTATCCGCCCGTTTGCGCGACCATCCCAAGGGGTGGACCGGGATCGCGCCTCAAAGAGACGCGATCTCGGTCTACGCCGCCGCCGGCCGCAGCTGCAGCGCGCGCGCGATCGCCGTCACATGACGCAGATCCGAGCCGCAGCAGCCGCCGAACACGTTCAGCCAAGGCAACCGTTCCGCCAGCGCCCCATACTGAGCCGCCAGCTCGTGCGGATCGCCGGCGTCGAGCGTCTCGCAGGCGTCGAGCTCCGCATGGCTCCTGCGCGAAGCGTTGCAGCGCAGCCCTCGGATCCGCCGCACCCAACCGCCATCGCCGAGCACGCTGGAGAAGTGATCGGGATGCGCGCAGTTGACCATGAAATAGAGCGGCGCGGCGCCGCTCAGCGCGTCGACCTGATCGATCGCTTCGCCGAGCGGCTGACCCGTCGGCAGCCGTCCGTCGGTCTCCGTGGTGAAGGAGATCACCGACGGCAGCCCGGCCGCGACCGCGGCGCGCGCGAAACCGGCCGCCTCCTCCGCCTGGGTGAAGGTGACCGCGGAGACCATGTCGACCTCCGTTTTGGCGAGCCATCCGAGCTGCTCCGCGTGATACGCCTCCGCGTCCGCGACCGCCACTGCGGCCTCCGGCGCATAGGCGTCTCCCCGCGGTCCGACCACGCCGTTGATGACGATCGGCCCCGCATTGTCCGCAAACGCCGCCCGCAGCGCGTCGGCGAACGCGACCGAGCGGCGATTGATCTCCGCGAGTTCAGCCGCGCTCTCGCCGAGATCCGCCGACCAATGCCGGTGCGCCTTCCAGGTGGTGGTGTCGAGAATGAAGCCGACCTGAAGCTCCCGCGCGAGGCGCAGGAAACCTTCGAAGTAACGCCGAAGCGCCTCGCGCCCCTCCGGATCGGGCAGGAGCGTGTGCGCGGCGAACTCGCGGATCGCGATCCCGTGGTTGAAGATCAAGTCGGTCTCGAGACCCGCGTCGCTCAGGAACAGCGCGCCCGACATCTGCGGAAGTTGGTTTCGGTGTAACGGCATGGCCTGTTCTCCAGAAAGAGGGGAGAGAGCGCCGCCGGAGCCGGAGACGACCGAGCTCATGGCGCTTTGGCGTCGCTCTCATGCGCCGTGCTTCCGCGATTAAGGTGTTATACGGAAACAATTAGATTTTGTGCCGTCGATAAACCCGATCTATCGTCAGCAAGTTCTGCCCACGCGCTCGAAGCGCAGCCAGCGGTTCGCCATCGGGCGCTCGGCGCCCCTCGCGTCACCAACGCTTCACTGGCGCCAGCGGGGCGATCCGCGCTATACGCAACACTTCATGAAACGTTGAGGGATTGAGATGGCGCGTTTGGCGATCAACGGCTTGGGCCGAACCGGCAAGCTGGCGTTGCAGGCGCTGATCGAGGACGGCTTCGACGGCGAGATTGTGCTGGTCAACGACGCGGTCGGCGAACCGGGCCTCTACGCCCACTTGCTCGAGTTCGACA
Organism: Pseudomonadota bacterium; assembly: GCA_039819865.1. Lineage (GTDB taxonomy): Bacteria > Pseudomonadota > Alphaproteobacteria > Rhodobacterales > Rhodobacteraceae > JBCBRF01. Next base: position 43,903 of record JBCBRF010000005.1, read on the forward strand.
GCGTCCATGGCCGCTGGCCGGCCGAGTTCGCGAGCGACGCCGAGACCCTGACCGTGAACGGCCGCCGCATGCGCGCGACCACCGAGAAGACCATCGAGGCGCTGCCCCTGCGCGAACTCGGCGTGGACGTCGTGATCGACGCCACCGGCTACTTCAAGACGGTGGAGCGGATCGCGCCCTACTACGAAGCCGGCGTCAAAAAGGTGGTCGTCTCCGCCCCTGTGAAGCAGGAGCCGGCGCTGAACCTCGTGTACGGGGTCAATCACGACCTCTACGACCCGGCCCGCCACCATCTGGTGACCGCCGCCTCCTGCACCACGAATTGTCTCGCGCCGGTGGTGAAGGTGATCCATGAGGAGATCGGGATCGTGCACGGCTCGATCACCACGATCCACGACGTCACCAACACCCAGACCATGGTGGACAAGCCGTCGAAGGACTGGCGTCGCGCGCGCTCGGCGCTGAACTCGCTGATCCCGACCACCACCGGCTCCGCCACGGCGATCACGCTGATCTATCCGGAGCTGAAGGGCCGCTTGAACGGCCACGCCGTCCGCGTGCCGCTTCTGAACGCCTCGCTCACGGACTGCGTGTTCGAGCTGAAGCGCCCGACCACCGTCGACGAGGCGAACGCCCTGTTCAAGCGCTACGCCGACGGCCCGCTGAAGGGCGTCCTGGGCTACGAGGAGCGCCCGCTGGTCTCGGCCGACTTCGTGAACGACCGCCGCTCCGCGGTGGTGGACGCGGCCATGACGATGGTCGTGAACGGCACGCAGCTGAAGGTCTACGCCTGGTACGACAACGAGTTGGCCTATTCCTGGCGTCTGGCCGACGTCGCGCGCATGGTGGCGGCCTCGCTATGAGCGCCGAGGTCGCCTCGCCGGAGCCCCGCCCCGCCAACCCGGTGGCGGCCTACATGGTCGTCACCCTCGGCTACTGGGCCTTCATGCTCACCGACGGCGCGCTGCGCATGCTGGTGCTGCTGCATTTCCACGAGCTCGGCTTCACGCCGATCCAGCTCGCCTATCTGTTCCTCGGTTACGAGTTGATGGGCGTCGTCACCAACCTTTCCGCCGGTTGGATCGCCGCGCGTTTCGGCCTGACCCGCACGCTTTATGGCGGGCTGATGGTCCAGATCGCCGCCCTGTTGGCGCTCGCGACCCTCGACGACGGCTGGAGCCTCTGGGGCTCCGTCGCCTTCGTGATGGGCGTCCAGGCGCTGTCGGGCGTCGCGAAGGACCTGACCAAGATGAGCGCCAAGAGCGCGGTGAAGGTCCTGGTCCCCGACGAAGCGGAGGGCCGGCTGTTCCGCTGGGTCGCGCTCCTCACCGGCTCGAAGAATGCGGTGAAGGGCCTCGGCTTCCTGCTGGGCGCCGCGCTCCTGGCGCTCGCGGGGTTCGAGGCGTCGGTGCTCGGCATGGCGGCGGTGCTGGTCGTGGTCCTGGCGCTGACGGCGCTTCTGATGCCGGCGGGCCTGCCGGGCGGCAAGGCCAAGGCCAAGTTTCGCGACGTCTTCTCCAAGGACCCGAACGTCAACTGGCTGTCCGCCGCGCGCGTCTTTCTGTTCGGGGCGCGCGACGTCTGGTTCGTGGTCGGGATCCCGATCTATTTCTACGGCGTGCTGTCGGACGGCTCGCCGGAAGGGAACCGAGCCGCCTTTTTCATGATCGGCGCCTTCATGGCGCTCTGGATCATCGGCTACGGCGCGGTCCAGGCGGCGGCGCCGAAGCTGCTCCGCGCGCGTGAAAAGCCGCTCTCCGCCATCGTCTCCGCCGCGCGGCTCTGGGTTGGTTTGCTGACCCTGATCCCGGCCGGCCTCGCCGCCGCCGCGCTCGCCGCGCCCGGGCCCGCCGACTGGCTGACGGCGACGCTGATCGGCGGGCTGCTGCTGTTCGGCGTGGTGTTCGCGGTGAACTCCTCGGTCCACTCCTACCTGATCCTCGCCTTCTCGAAGGGCGAGCGCGTCACGATGGATGTGGGCTTTTACTACATGTCGAACGCGGTCGGCCGCCTGCTTGGCACGCTGCTCTCAGGGCTCAGCTATGAGTATGGCGGGCTGCCGCTCTGCCTCGGAACGGCGGCCGCGATGGCGGCGCTCAGCTTTGTGATGGCGACGGGGCTCGATCGGCGGGCGGCGAAGTGACGGGACCCGAAGCTCAGCCCTCCTCGTCGAACCCCGCGTCCGGATCGCCGTCGAGGATCGGCGCGGGGCGAAGCGGCGCGTTCTCATAGGCCGAGAACCGCACCGGCTGCCGCACCACCCACTGCGCCGCCCCATCCGCTCGGGTCAGCCGCGCCATCAGCCCACGCGCCACGACATGCGGGTCCTCCGGCAGCTCGGCGAGCCGGTTCGCCGGCCCCCACATCTGCGCGCCCGCCTCGAGGATCGCCTCCCAGTCGGCGCGCGGCCTCGTCCGGATCGCCTCCGCGATCCGCGCCTTGATCTCCGCCCGCCGCGCCGTCCGCTCCGGCCGAGACGCCTCCGCCAGGTCGCGGAGCCCGAGCAGCGCCGCCAGCCGCGCCCAATAAGCGTCCTCATGCGCGATCGACAGCGTGATCCAGGCCCCATCCGCGCATTCGAAG